>CAZRUI010000010.1:0-24848 GCA_964603225.1 uncultured Candidatus Peribacteria bacterium
AAATCACTACTGCTCATTGGCGAACTGCCGCAGGAGAGCTACTTGATGGCAAAGGTATTACGCCTGATTATGTTATCCTGCCGACCCCAGAAGATATCACGAATGGTATCGATGGACAAAAGGAGCAGGCCCTCAAAATCATCAAAGAGAAACTAAAAAAGTAGCCTATGTTTTCTCTCAAAAGTAACTATAAACCGACAGGAGATCAGCCTGAAGCCATCAGGCAACTAGTGGAAAGTATAAATAAGGGAAGTCGGTATCAGACACTTCAGGGTGTGACTGGTTCTGGAAAGACTTTCACCATGGCAAATATTATCCAGCAGGTCCAGCGCCCCACTCTGATTATTGCTCATAATAAAACTCTCGCTGCTCAGCTTTGCCAGGAATTTCGAGAATTTTTCCCTGACAACGCTGTCCACTATTTTGTCAGTTATTATGATTATTATCAACCAGAAGCATATATCCAAAAAACCGATACATACATCGAAAAAGATTCAGCTATTAATGATGAAATAGATCGTCTCCGGCATGCTGCGACAGAGGCGCTTCTCACCAGAGAAGATGTCATCATCGTCGCCTCCGTGAGTTGTATCTATGGTATTGGTAATAAGGAAGAATATCTCGGTGGTGTTTTACGAATGTCTGTCGGACAAAAATATATCCTCAAGGATCTCATCAATCATCTTGTTTCGCTTCAGTTTGATCGGAGCACAACGGATTTTAAACAAGGCATGTTTCGTGTTCTCGGTGATACGCTTCAGATTTTCCCAGCGAGTAAAGAGTACTACTATAGTGTCGAGTTTTTTGGTACAGAAATAGAGGCTATCCGTGTGGTCGAACCTATTTCATGACATGTGAGGGAAAGTGTCCCAGATTTGATGCTTTTTCCAGCTTCTCACACTGTGACCAGTGTCGATCATGTCAAAGCCATCACCCCTGCTATTAAGGCAGAATTGTCCGAGAGGATTGAATATTTTAAGAGTCGATGAAACATCGTCGCCGCAGAACGTATCAAAACTCGTGTCGAATATGACCTGGAGATGATGACGGAAGTAGGCTATGTAAAGGGTATTGAGAACTATTCTCGACACCTGGATCATCGAGAGCCCGGGGCTCCTCCCACGACACTAATTGATTTTTTTCCTGATAATTTTCTGACCATTGTCGACGAATCCCATATTACCTTGTCTCAGGTGCGAGGGATGTTTGCGGGTGATAAATCTCGCAAAGATATGTTGATAGAAAATGGTTTTCGATTACCCAGCGCTTATGACAATAGGCCTCTTTATTTTCATGAATTTGAGTCTCGCATCAAACAGTTTGTCTGTGTCTCTGCTACACCAGGGGATTCTGATATAGAGCGAGGTGGACCTCTTGTCGAACAGATTATTCGCCCTACTGGACTTCTTGATCCAGAGATTACTGTCGAACCAATGGACAAACTTGTCGAAAGTCTCTTATTTAACATCAGAGCCGCTGTCGAACGTGGCGAACGTGCACTCATCACTACCGTCACAAAAAAGTCGAGCGAAGACCTCGCGAGTTACCTCAAGGAGCAAGGCATCACAGCACATTATCTTCATTCTGAGATTGATACCATCGAGCGACTCAAGATACTGAAGGATCTCCGAACAGGGAAAGTCGATGTGATAGTCGGAGTGAATCTCCTCCGAGAAGGACTTGATCTCCCCGAAGTGTCATTTATTGGAGTTGTGGACGCTCATAAACAAGGATTTCTCCGATCGACCCAATCACTGATACAGATTGTTGGTCGCGCTGCGAGAAATAGTCATGGTCATGTTGTCTTCTATTCATACGAAGGTCAGATATCTCGTTCTATGCAAGAAACTATGGACATCACTGCCCGACGTCGAAAAATACAGATAGAATACAATAAAAAACACAATATTACCCCGACAACAATTATTTCCAGCATCAAGGATCTCGGTTTCAAGGAAAAGAAAGAATCCCTCAGTTCGGTGCCAAAAGGTGTCGACAAAGAGGCGTACATACGCCGATTGGAGCTCGAGATGGACATCGCAGCGGCGAATCTCGACTTCGAAAAAGCAGCCGAACTCAGAGATATCATTCTCGAGCTCTGATAATCGTGCTAAAATTTGCATAACACAACACAATCATGTACAATGAATCTATGTATACCTCTGTTGTTTATACCCTTCTCGAACCATCTCCCATGATGGAAGCGGCACAGCTCCTTCTCTTTGGCCTGGTCACAGCACTTCTTATCTACCTCTTTATTGGCTGGATTTTCCGCTTTACAGGCATAGAAAAACTCCTGCATAAATTTCTCGGTCATTCAACTCGTATTGGTCGTGATCCACTTCCTCGAGCGATAGGGAAGTATATTTCTGTTTTTACATTTCTTCTCTTCCTTCGCGCAGCAGTTGAAAAAGCAGGGTATAGCGATCTGGAGAGATTCCTCGACAGTGTTGTCGCCTATCTCCCATACCTTCTCCTGGCCTTACTTATCACATTTTTTGGTATTCAAACGTCTCGAACAGGATACACCATTGTCTACAATGCTGTCCACTTTGAAAATCCACGAACAGCTGCCATTTTAGCCCAGATTGCACGAGCACTGATTCTCTTTTTTACCTTTACCATCGCCATTAATCTGATCAATACAGGGGCTATTGAGATTATTCCTGAATATCTCATCCGTTCTGTGCTCATTGGTTTTGTTGCTTCTGCAAGTCTCGCCTTTGGTCTCGCCTTTGGTCTTGGTGGAAGAGAGGCGGCTGCTCAGATAATCCATGAGTATCTGAACAAAAAAGATGAGGAAGAAAAAAACTTGAAAAAGTAAAAAAGTTCTTATAGTACACCTTGCAATGTGCCCAGGTGGCGAAATTGGCAGACGCACTACCTTGAGGTGGTAGCGCCGCGAGGCATGGAGGTTCGAGTCCTCTCTTGGGCACCATTTGTAATCATAAAATAGTACTGAAAAGTACTATTTTTTTTGAGAGGACTCTCACCCTTCGGGTTGACTCAAATGTGTTTTCACACATTTTCCCCTCTCTTGGGCACCATTTGTATTTTTAGAAACACTCATTCGTGAGTGTTTTTTTGACTCCAAATCATAAATAGGGTAGAGTGATTCTATGAATCCTTATATTGTTCTCGGAAAGGGTGTGCGCATAGCTCCTATGAGTCTTTTTGTGTCACTTGTGGGCACTCTTTCTACGTATGCTTGCTTGGTACCTCTCATGCTGGTGGATATATTTGTATGGCAGTTTCAGAATATTTATTTCAGAATAGCAGAGATACCACGTATTGATAGAAAAAAATATGTTATCCTTGATCGTTATAGGCTTTGAAAACTGACCCTTTTTCAGAAAATAAATTGTCTCTACTGTGAATATGCTAATGGAGTTGTAGGGTATGCCAAGGCTGTCGTCAACCAAATGGAGCTCTACAGTTGTGCTATAAAACATGCAGCGCACCCGCTCGGACAGGAACACCAGCGCGATTTTCTCGAGAGAAAAGATTTCGAATAGGTTTGACCAGAATACTTTTTGGCATACTCTTTTTGTATGCCCAGAAAATATAAAACACCTTTTACCAAAACCGTCTTTGAAAAGTCTATAGATAGCATAGTGCCACCTTCTGACTTGGAAAAATATATAGATCTGGGTGCGCGGGTAAAGCGATATAAGTTTAAGGATGATAACCTCGATCATATTTTTGACGATGCTGTCGACGAGCACACCAAGAGGATGGTACTCTATGCTGAGCATCTACCTCTTCCAGAAGAAGAAAAAGCCGCGGTCATCAGAACGCTCTGGATTCATGATATCCCAGAAATTGTCGATTCACAGACGACACAATCTGATATGACATCGATAGACAAAATACGACACCCCAACCTCGCCATGCTGATCAAGAAGAGCGAAGAGGCTGTTATGGAAGAGATATTTTCCCTTAATGACAAGATGCTCTATCGTGCTTTTGATCCAGCAAAAGAGATGCTTTTTTCCGGAAGAATTGATTTTGATAAGACAACCCCTGTTGGCATGATAGCGAGAGTACTCGATAATTTCATTGATGGGACAAATAGTTTTCACGGTTTTGTGGCTCACTATCTCGCCAGCGATGATTATAGAGAGAGCTTATCCCTTCCACAGGCTGATTCTTTTGAGTATTGTTTTCACAGAGGACTGGATGTATACCACCACGTGTCTCAGATTGATCACCCATCATATATTATAGCAAAGAATGTTATTCTGGATATTTTGCGCGAAGACTTTTTTGGCTTCGTGGAGGAAATATGGAGTCCTATAGCACTTGAACGTATGCCAAATTATGCTCGTTCTGAGTATGAAAAATACCTGACAAAGCTCTCCAGAATCAACTTTTCAAAATAAATATTGACATGTTTAAATTTATATGCTAAATTATGAGCATAAATTTGAAGATGTCTCAATTTCTCCTCCATTTCTCTCACCAGCACGAACGTCTCGTACAGTTCGTACGCTATGTTACTATTGGCGGTATTATGCTCGTCCTAAACCTCCTTCTGGTTTGGGTATTTGTACAGTTTTCACATATGCATTACCTCCTTGCCTCTGGTATTGCCTTTGTGATCGAATCCATCGCTGCATTTTTTGCGAATAGAAAATATACTTTCAAAACCAACACGCACTTCAAGCACGGATATGTAAGATTTATGACCATCGCTTTTTATTCTTTTCTTGCTGTACTTATTATTACCTATGGTCTTGTGCACTTTCTTGCTTTTCATTATGTGTGGGCACGTACATTTTCTACGGTTGTCACAGGATTTATAGGATATTTTCTCGATATGAAGATTACCTTTCGAGTATAATATACATTATTTTCTTAAAAAGAGAGGAATTCCTCTCTTTTTTTGTATAATGGTTTTATGTTTACTTGTTCCAATTGTCATCATACCCAACTCAAATGGTCTGGCCAGTGTCCACAATGTGGACAGTGGAATACTCTGGAAGAACAAGAAGTGGTCAAAGTGTCTGGTAAACAAAAAGTGTCTGGTAAAAAAGGCGAAGTGGTTCACCTCAATCCACGTTCGACATCTCATACACGTCTCAGTGTCGAAAGTGTCGAACTTGCAAGCGTCCTCGGAGGCTGATTGGTACGCGGAAGTCTGACTCTTCTCTCGGGTGAACCAGGCATCGGAAAGTCGACACTCACGCTCCAGCTCGCTCAGTGGTGTGCGTCCCAAAATACCCCCGTTCTCTATGTCTCGGGTGAAGAAGGGGAAGAACAAATTGCGGGCCGAGCACACCGACTTGGTGTCTCAAATCCAAATATTCACTTCTTCCACGGAGAAATCCTCGAGGACATTATTGCCACTCTTCAATCAGCTCCCCATCCTATAGTTATCATAGACTCTGTCAGTGTTCTCTATTCTGAATCTCAGGGCGGTTCGAGCGGTGGTATGGCACAGATTCGGTCCATTGCGGAGACATTTATGCATTTCGCCAAGAATACCAATACGGCGGTTATCCTCATCGGTCATGTCACGAAAGACGGTGACCTGGCTGGTCCGAAAACTTTGGAACATCTGGTCGATACAGTGCTTTTTCTCGAAGGAGACAGATATCAGAGCTACAGAATTCTCCGAGCTATGAAAAATCGTTTTGGTCCGACTGATGCTATTGGGCTTTTTGAAATGGGTGAAAATGGACTCCTGGATCTCAAAAATCCTGCTGAAGGTATCCTCAAAACGACCCCTCAAATTGGTTCGGCTCTCACTATAGCTCTTGAGGGGAATAGACCTGTTATTATGGAGATAGAGGCTTTGACACATTCGACAAAGTACCCCTATCCCAAAAGGTCAGCAAGAGGTATTTCAAGCCAAAAAATAGAATTGCTCTTGGCGACGATCGCCAAATTCTGACGAATCAATCTGGATTCAGATGATGTGTATGTAAATGTCTCCCACGGTCTCTCGGTAGGGGAGCCAGCGGTCGATCTGGCTATTGTGGCCGCACTTCTCTCATCAGACCAGAAAAAACCTCTCGACCATGCTCTCTTCCTCGGAGAAATATCTCTCACGGGTGTTATCAAACCAGTAGCTCAACTTGAAAAACGTCTGGAAGAAGCAAAAAAACTTGGTTTCAAAACCATTCATATCCCTGCTTCTCAGTCAAAATATCAAGACATAAAAGGCTTGTCTATAATTACTCACAATTCTCTTGTTTCACTGGTAGACTGGGTCAAAAATCATTAATTATTTTTTATGCATTCATTTCGATTTACGATTTTGGTAACACTTTTTTGTGTCATACTCATTATCTCCAATATTGCTTCCACCAAGATGACAGAGTTTGCGGGGCTTACTCTCGATGCTGGAACTATACTTTTCCCACTTTCTTATATTTTTGGTGATATATTTGCTGAGGTGTATGGTTGGAAAGTGTCTCGGAAAATCATTCTTCTGGGTTTTGCTTGTATTGTTCTCAATGCTGCTATTCTCTACATAGTCCAAATTCTTCCTTCTGCTGGCTTCTGGGAGAATCAGGGGAGCTATGAAGCTATTTTATGACTCGTGCCTCGCATCACGCTCGGAAGTATATTTGGTTATCTGGCTGGTACATTTTCCAATGCCTGGACACTCCTCGCTATCCGTAAAATCACCGGACAAAAATGGCTCTGGATGAGAACCATTGGTTCGACACTTGTTGGACAGACGTTCGACAGTACGGTCTTTTGTCTCATAGCATTTCTGGGCACTATGTGACACGCTGATCTCTTTGCACTTGCTCTCTCAAATATCATTTTCAAGGTTGCCATAGAGGCACTTTTCACCCCTGTCACGTATAAAATCGTGAAATACATGAAGCAATAGCAAGTGTCTTCTTTTGACATCATAGGTAAGGGGGCTACAATTTCTGTATGAATATCCACACCCTCCTCGATCGTTGGCTCTCTCGTGAGATTATCACAGAGAAACAGTACAAGGTGATGCTCGCCGACATACAGGCTGAGCAACGAGATGCTTGTTCTGGGCGCTTCACTCTCATTGTGTCTGTCCTGGGGGCTCTCCTCCTGGGAACAGGTCTGATCCTCTTCTTTGCGAGTAACTGGGAATCCCTCGGACACTTTACCAAACTCGTCCTTATAACCCTCCTACCAATTATTCCTCTGGCCGGTGGTTACTATTTGTCAGAAATAAAGAAAGATTTCCCAATTCTCGGCAAGAGCCTTATCTTCCTCGGAGTTCTCCTTATTGGTGCTTCATTGGCTCTCTATGGACAGCTCTATCACCTTGAGAGCAATCCAAAATGACTCTTTCTCACCTGGTTTCTCCTCTCCATACCGTTTACATACATTGTTCCATTTGGTGCTCTGTCTGTCGCTCATACAGTTCTCTATATTATCTGGTTCCATTTGGAATTTGCCTTTCGAGACGGTATGTGGGGTATCGAACCAAAAGAAAAAACATTTGTTCTCTGGTCACTCGGTATGGGTCTCGATCTTCTCGCGCTCGGCCTCCTGCTTCAGTGGAAAACAAAAATCTTTACCGCCGTTCATACGGCGTATAGACAATTCGGTCTTTTCTTTGTCCTCCTCACAGGTTGGATTTATACTCTCGGTATCTATGTCACAGAAGTTCTCGACTATTCTGATATGGCTCGTCTCGGTCTGAATGTTGTCTACATTGCCCTCCTTGCCGGAGCTGTTTGGGTGGGCGTGACGCTCCGAAAATCGTATGTCATTTCTCAGACATTTTTCTGGATAGCTGTCTATCTCCTCAGTCTCTATTTTGACTTTTTCTGGTCTCTCATGGATCGATCACTCTTCTTTATGATACTCGGTCTCGCGGGTCTCGTTGGATGATTCTGGCTCGAAAAATCACGTCGAAAAGTGCTCTCCCTTGTCCATAAAAAAATAATCTATGAAAAATAAAAAACATCTCGCATTCCTCGGAGCCATCATCCTCTTTGTTCTTGTTATCGCTTCTGGTGTTTACATGCAAGAAGACCTCCGACGTAATGGTCAACAAGTCATCCTCGACACGATGCCTGTCGATCCTCGTGATATCCTCCGTGGTGATTATGTCGATCTCGCCTATGAAATAGGTCGTGGCGAAAAGGCTATCGAATTTGCCAAGAGTCTTCCGTCGTCTCAACCTGTCTATGCCCTCCTCACTCTGGGTGCAGATAATCGTGTTACGAATTATACCTTTACTACTGCAGAGCCATCAGGTGGTGTCTACATTCGTGGCGAAGCTGTCGTTCAAGAATATCAGAAATATGTCGAAGAAAAGGGCGGTCAGCCAGTTTTTGAAACTGAAAAACAAGGTACTATTAACTATCCTCAGATAGAACAATACTTCGTACCAGAAGGGAAGGGATGGGCGATAGACCGCATGTGACGTCTTAGTTCTGGTAAAAAACTCGAAGTCAAAATTGCTACTGATGGCTCTCGTGCTCAGATTCTCGAACTGCTCATTGATGGACAACCTGTCGACTTTGACACTATCGAATCTGAAAATCCTTGGACAGATGAACCAGTTAGACCAGAGCCAGTTGTCACACCGGAGCAGAAGGTTTAATATATTGCCCGAAAGATTCATTTGATACTTTTGGTAGCAAAAGTATCCAAAACTATTCAGGACAACAAAACTCGCTATAAACTATATTCGTCTGATTACAGTTTTCATCCCGCTCAAACAGTTGTTGTCCTAAAAACCCGTTTCTGTATTTCTGGTAAATTGGTTGTATTTTACTTTTCACACCAGGTGTATGAGCCCATACACTTGAGGATATTTTGTGTCATGCCTGCAGGACATCCTGTCTCAGGTATGAGGATGGCTTTCTTTGCCTCCATATTGGACACAGAAGCTAGACAACAGTTGGTACTGTCACTTTCATAGCATTGCTTCGCTAGACCCTGGTAATAAGGACTAAAAGCGTGAATAATGCGTTGCTGTGATCTGTATTCACTGTAGTTATTGATTCCTATGGCTATTCCTGCGAGAGAAAACAAAATCAGAATGACAATAGATACTGCGGGGAGGGCTCGGAGCATGAAGTTATTTTATAATAATATTGTCTTTCTCAAACTTCACTTTGACTTTGCTTCCTTCTTCGAGGTTTCCCTCGAGGAGTCTCATAGACAGAGCATTGACGATATATTTTGTCACTGCACGGCGGAGAGGTCGAGCACCAAATTGAGGATCGATGCCATGCTTCATCAGATAATCGTAGACAGTTTTATCCCAGCTGACAGTGATATCTTTTTCAGCGAGCATAGTAGACACCTTCGCCAATTCGAGGTCGATGATAGAGCGGAGGACTACGTCCGAGAGTGGTCGATAGACGATGATGTCGTCGATACGATTGATGAGTTCAGGACGGAGGTAATTTCTGAGTTGTCCTATCATCATATCGTTGAGTGCTTTCATCTGAATATCGTCGACATTGTGTCCACCTTTTTCTGGCGAAAAGAAATCCATAATCTTTTCAGAACCGATATTACTGGTCATGATGATAATGGTATTTCGGAAGTCGACAGTGCGACCTTTTCCATCGGTGAGTCGACCATCGTCTAATATCTGAAGAAAGACATTGTAGACATCGGGATGAGCTTTCTCTATCTCGTCGAAGAGCAATACTGAAAAGGGTTTTCGACGGACAGCTTCGGTGAGTTGTCCACCTTCGTCATGGCCGATATACCCTGGAGGAGACCCGATGAGACGCGCGACAGAGTGTGATTCACCATACTCACTCATGTCGATCCTAATAAAGGCACCACTATGATCGAAGAGAGCATTGGCGAGCGCTTTTGCTGTTTCGGTTTTACCAACACCCGTCGGTCCCAAGAACAGAAAGCTTCCAATTGGGCGATTCTTGTCAGAGAGTCCTGCCTTGGAGCGCTGGACTGCCTCTGCCACTGATTTGAGTGCATGGTCTTGTCACTTCACTGAGACTGCGAGATGTTCGAAGAGATGGAGGTATTTGTCATTCTCAGTTTGTATGAGTTTGCCGACAGGTACTCCTGACCAGCGAGAAATGACTGCTGCTATATCCTCAATGTCGACTGTGTCTCGGAAGAAACTTCGACCGTCTTGTCTCCGAGCTTCGGCAATAGTCTCCAGCTTTTTCTGTTCTGTGTCGAGCGAAGGCAATTTCTTATATCTTATTTCAGCGACAGCAGCATAATCTGCGTCACGTTCGAGTTGTTCTGCCTGGAGGATGAGCTTCTCTCGGTCCTCACGGATTTTCTTCAGATCCTGCATCATCTTTTTCTCATCTTCGTAGGCAGCATGGAGTTTTTTCTGCTCTTCTTGGAGGTTTGCGAGTTCTTTTTCGATGTCGACAATGCGTGTCTTATTTCCCTCTTCTGGTCGGTCTTTTTGCTCACGGAGAAGAGCTTCTCGCTCGATTTGCAGGGAGTGAATTTTCTTGTCGATCGTGTCTATCTCAGCAGGTTTACTCGTAGAACCAATCTTGAGCGCCGAAGCAGCCTCATCGATGAGATCGATAGCCTTATCGGGAAGTTTCCGATCTGGCAAGTATCGTGTCGACATGTCTACTGCAGCGACGAGGGCTGAGTCAGTAATCTTTATTGCATGAAAGGTTTCGTACTTGTCCTTGATACCTCGGAGAATTGTCAGAGCGTCTTCTCGGTTTGGTTCATCGACCATGACTGGTTGAAAACGTCGTTCAAGCGCTGCGTCTTTTTCGATGTATTTTCGGTATTCATTAATCGTCGTTGCTCCAATAACCTTGATGCGACCACGGGCAAGGGCAGGCTTCAGGAGATTGCCAGCATCTGTCGATCCTTCACTCGCACCAGCTCCGACAATCGTGTGGATTTCGTCGATAAAGAGGATGATTTCACCATCAGATTTTTCGACTTCGTCGATGACAGACTTCAATCGCTCTTCAAATTCTCCACGGTATTTCGCCCCGGCAATCATGGCGCCGAGGTCGAGGGTCAGAATTTTCTTCGAGAGGAGGGCATCAGGAACTTCGCCACTGATGATTCTCATTGCGATACCTTCGACAATGGCGGTTTTACCGACGCCTGGATCGCCAATGAGGACAGGATTATTCTTACTTCTACGGGCGAGAATCTGGATAGCTCGACGAATCTCATCATCACGTCCTATGACTGGATCTATCTTTCCTCTCTTGGCTTGGTCGATGAGGTCGATGGTATATTTTTTCAGTGATTCGTAGAGATTTTCTGCGGTATTGGAGGTGACTTTTTTCCCATTTCTGAGTTTTTTGACTGCTTCTTCGTAGCTCTTGAGCGAGATATTTCCAGCCTTAAAAATTCCTTCAAGTGATTTCGCTGATTCGAGGAGTCCTATCATGAGGTGTTCTTCTGTTGTGTAACTATCCCCCATATTTTTCATGGCTTTCTCGGCACTTTGGAGAACCTTCGCCAATTCCTGAGAAGCTCATGGTTCAGCGGTATTCCCACTCACCTTCGCCATCTTCGACACAGCATTGTCGACATCACTTTTGAGGACTTGGATATTGCCCCCAGCACGTTCGAGGAGTGATTGATTGATACTTTCTGAGGCATGCAAAATGCTTCGCAAGAGATGAAGCGGTTCTATGGTTGTATGCCCAGAATTTTGAGCCAACTGGACTGATTCCTGGAGTCGTTCTTGGGCAGCAAATGTATAGTTTTGATTCATATTCTAAGGGGATAAAATATAAAATTAGCACCTACATTATATAGGTGCTAATTTAGAAATCAAGAGAATTTTAGTGCATGTAGTTCTCTATATGTCCGTATTTGGTGTTGTTTCGGAGATCGTGCAGGACGAAGAGTTCGAGAAAGAGAAAACCAATGATGAGCATCACAGAAGGAATCATCACATTTTCTCCGATATAGATATTGTAGATACCGTGGATGATGCTCGCTATGATAACACCAAACCAAAACCCTTGTATACTCTTCATACGGGTGTATCCTTTCCATCCGAGCGCTTTTTGACCGAGAGAGAGATTCCCTGAGTTATCGATAAGACGGAGAAAGGCAAAACGACCACGAGCGTAGAGTGATACACACACCATACTAAAGAATGTGTGTGAGAGATATCCAAAGACCGCTCGGAGCATCGCATTATTTACAATCGCTTCGTGTCCCTGACCAGCTCGAGAGAGATCTATCATATATTTGATATTTTCTGCGAATGCAAAACCGAGCGCAACGAGCGCAATGCTATACATATAGTCTGAGACACTTTCAGTTCTGACAGTTGTACCGAGCAAGAGCCAGAGAAGAATAAGGCCTATAAAAGCTCCTCCACCCACTATCAAGAGAACTGTATCAGAGTTTCCTGCGCCGATCATGCGGTGGAGAAAAGATCCAACCACAAAAAGATAGACGAGGATAACTGGAAGACGGAGAGACTTGCGAATACAGAGGATCAGGAGTGTCAGTTTTGCGAGCTCTTCGAGAAACGCTAAGAAGAGAATGATAGCATTTTGTGTGTATTTTGTTGGGAGATCAAGAGCAGTGAGATAGTTTTTGAAATCACTGATAAAGTTATTTCCCTCGACATTGAGATCGAAAAAGAAGAGCGATATTTCTTTTCCACTTCCAGAATTTTGTATAGACCAGTTAAATGGCAAAAAGATACAGGTAATAACGATAATACCCGTGAAAAAGAGAGCGAGACTTTGCCAGAGCGAGACTTTGCCATACCACATGACGAAGCTGCCATAGAAGAGGGCTCCGACACTGGTAATCGCCAGAGGAATCCAGAAAGTTGTAATAAAATCTGTGATAAATGAAATATGCATAACTTATTGAACAGTATAGGTAATAGAATCCGATTCCTCTATACCTGAGGTGTATTGAACACGCACGCGGATAGTATAGGTACCTGGTGTTGTGAATTCATGGACGATACTTTTTCCAGTTTTTTGTCCTAAACCATCACCCATGTCCCAGGTAATCGTATTGTCAGTTCCACGGACAGCCGCATCAAATGTGACAGGGAGATTTGCCTGTGCGAGACCTGATGCAATACTTGGCTCTATACGAACCGTTTCTTGAGGTTTCTTGAGGACGAGTACATAGCTTTTTGACGCTTTTTCACCCTTTGTAGTGACTGCTGTAACAGTGATTTTGTATTCGCCAGGATTGTTATAGCGATACGTCGTGACGACACCCTCGCCTTCATAGGTTTTTCCATCACCAAAGTCGTAAATAAACTTTTTAATGTCTCCTTTTTGAATCTTTGAACCAGAGGCATCAAATCGGACATTAGCCGGAGCATAGGTATCATCTGGGCTGATCTTCACACGGACATCAATTGGTTTTTGGATACCCACTACAGCGACACGATCGAGGTGATAGATAGGGATATTTTTGCCATCGACAGAGAGGTCTGTGAACGTATAGCGTGCACGTATATCGTATCGACCAGGAACTTGTATATCACGATCGAGGGTGAACCCTTCTGATTCATATTTCCCATCATTGTCTTTGTCCCATTCGACTTTTTCGAGACGGAGACGAGCAGAGTTGGCTCTGATGCGAGTAGCATCAAGTGAGAGAATTCCGGGAACAGGAAAGTCGGGGAGAAGGTATGATTGTGTCGTTTTATCGTAGGTTTCCTTGTCGAAATCATTGCCATCCTCATCACTAATTTGGAGGGTGTATCCATCCTTGAGATCGACCATCTCGGCAGTATAAATAGGATCAGGAGTGCCTATCCGTACGATATTTCCGAGAGTGTCTTCTATCTCAGCTTCTATTTTATAGGTTCCTGGTTTGTGAAATTCGTAGTCAAAGATTTTCTCAAATCCAGAATCAAATTTTCCAACATAGAGATTTCCATCTATAAACCAACGTACAGCCTTGATATCGCCTTGTGTCGTTGTTGGGTTGACTGAAAATTGGTATTTAAGCGGATTAATAGGGTCGAGTTTGATCGTGATATCAGTGTTTTGTATGTTACTCTTGGTTGTTTCTTCGGTCACGAATTTCCAATCACAATTGTTTGAGATTGGTGCCTTACCCCTGAAAATCTGGAGACAGATCATCGTCGGAGCTTCAAATATCTTATCTGGAGAAAATTGATATCCATCTTTGGTGACAGTTGATTTGTCGAGAATAGACCATCGGACTTGTCCGAGATCAGAGAGATCAGATGCATCAAAAGTATATTGGATACCACCATTTGCCAGGTTGTTTCGACCAATTTTGACTATCTTTTGGAGAGAAATAGTTGGCAGATCGAGCGTGAGCGTGATTGGTTTTCCTCCGACATCTATACCACGGATAGTTGCTTGAGGTTTGTATTCTCCTGGTTTATCGTAGGCAAATTCTGGTGCTATGATAGGAGCATAGTCGATGTTGCTAATTGGCTGATCAATAAAGTTATTTTGGCCTGAGCCACGATCAAGACGTTTGTCGCCATCATAATCAATCTCAAATGTGTATGGTTGTGTCAGGAGCAAACCCTCGACCCGAGCTATTTTTTTGATATAAGCGCTGAGATCATATCGGACATTGATAGGACCGACTTTCGCATCGAGATCGATAATAGCCCGAGACTGATCATCACCTGGTTTGAGATATTTCAGGATAGTATTGTCGTAGACAATTACTCGTCCATCGAGGTTGCCAAAGTCAATCTTTCGGAACCAGTCATAGGTCCAGGCAAAGAGAGCTATATTTGCGAAAAATATGAGACAGAAAAACACGGTGAGAAGCCAGATGTTGGTGCGTTTTGCGCGACTCTTTGTTCTAATAGAGAGCGCTCTGTATCCAAAAAAGAGAAATCCACTCCCGAGAATAATACCAAATATGCTGTAGACAATATAGATGGTGTATTCGAGAATCGTTCGTATCGTCAGGTATTGGACACCAAGGACATTATTGAAGAAGAGCGCATATTGAGGATTGAGCAATACAAACGCACATAACATGATGTAGAATGTAATCACGATCGTCAGAGCAGCTTTGATACTTCACCAGACGTTGCGTGGTTTTTTCTTTTCAGGTGTTTTTGTGATCTTGAGAGGCGCAACATAATCCTGATCATTGGCTGTATAGTTCATGATTTTCGCCAAAAAACCAGACTTTGTTGTCTTTTTTACTGGTTCTGGCGGAGGAGTTGTTGGTCTATTGAAGAGCATACGTTATGTTTGAGAGGATGAGTTTCCAGTACCGAGAAGATCTTCGGCTGGTCCTATGAGATGTTCACCTTCTTCGAGCAATTTTGGTTCTGTTTTGGTTGATTGTTTTTTTACAGATTTTGGTTTTTTCCAACCTTTTTTTTCGGACCATTTGTGGTCTTTAGTTTTTTTTTCCATAGGAGATGATGGTTCTTCAGTGGTAACGGGAGGGATAGAAGCAGCATTATTATGCTCTCCAGAATTAGTATTTCAAACATTTGGTTCTGGTGTTTTTGATTCTGATATTTCTGATGGAGTTTCTGCGCCCTTGAGCCAATCAGGGAGATCTTCATGAACCTCTCCAGAAGCAGGTGTTTCTATTGATAGAGCTGCATTTTCTGGAGCTATAGCACTATCTTCTTTTGTTGTTTCTTCAGATAATGCCACTGGTGTTGTTGCTTCTTTTTCAGATTCATTTGATGTGGATGGAGTTTTTGCACCCTTGAGCCAATCAGGGATATCAGCATGAGATTCATCTTCAGCTGGTTTTATTGCTTCTGTTGGTTCAGGGGCTGGCACCTCTTCTTTTTTATCAGGAGTTTCTTCTGTGAGCCAGCTCGGAGGAGTCGTTGATACGGGTGTTTCGTGTGTATCCTTGAGCCAATCAGGGACATCTTCATGATGGTCTGTTGTGGTATTCGTTGTTGCTGTTGCAACTGCTTTTTCTTCGTGTTCTTGCATCCATGATGGTGTTGTTGGTTCGGAAGTTGTCTGATTGCTGACTTCTTTTGAGAGGACATCTTCTGATCCAAATGGGGATTCCGTTGGTTTGAGCCAATCAGGAGCACTCTCATCATGATCTGTTCCAGTATTTTTGACTTCTGGAGCTGGACTTGGAGCTGGTGTACTATTTGCAGGAGAGATGTCCTCGTTGATATGGCGGGATCCAGCCATCTTGCTCACGGCAAATATCATACCAAAGAGGCCTATAATAGCCACTACTACCCAGAGAATAATATTTCCAGATGCGCCAAATGCGCTGAGTTTTTCCTTGAGAGTAGCCATGAAATTCGTACTGGTATTCTCATCTGTGACTGTTGGTTGTTCTGGTGTTGTTGGTTTCTCGACTGGTGGTGTTCCTGCCAGGAAGATGAGTTTTTCCTGAATAATTGCCTTCGCATCGTCAGAGAGTGTTGTATCAAATTTTACATACTCATTGTAGATTTTTTCAACGAGTTTTTTGTTCTGTTCATAGTATTCAGGACTATCTATGATTTGTCCAAGGAGTCCAGGGTCTTCTGGTGTTCCATTTCCAAAAATTTCTTTTTTATTTGGACTCTTTGCGAGGAAATCTGCCAGCATGGTTCGTGCGAGATCTTTTTCTTCTGCATCCTGTTGTCCTTGAGTATAGATGAGATTAATCTGCTCGAGAATGCGAGTCTTGAGATCGGCATTGATAGTATCACTATCATTGACTGCACGTGAGAATTGGAGAAGTGTCTCAGCACGATCAGCACGATCATACCAGATATCACCGAGCTGGTCGATGTGACGGAGGAGCTCTTTTTTGACAGGTTCATCGGTGATATTTTTCACGAGTACCGTGAGTCTATCGAGACGAGCTTTGTCTTCTTTTGAGAGATTAAATGTTTGTGTATTTTTACTTGGAGTGACACCGGTAATATTATTGGCATCTGTTACCTGTGCCATAAATGATCGAGTGACACGAATCTGTCGAGAGTCGAGCTCTTTTCCATCATTACTGAGAAGACGGAACTTCATGATAGTCACTCGCTTGGTGCCGAGAGGGACGGCATATGGTCGACCGAGTCTGTAAGAAGCTGTTCCTTTGTTATCAGCATCGTCATTTTTGCCACCAGAGAGGTCTGTGTCGATATCGACATCGTTATCGATTACATAGTATTGTATAGACCCTTCTGATTCACCGAGATAGAAGAAGAGAGGCTTCATCGGATCAGACCATGTGACATCATCGCCAACTGGCGTGACGGTATTGTTTTCATTGGCGAGGACGATAAGTGGTCGCCCTGCTTTACGTACGAGTACTTTGTTTTGTGGATTGCGTTCGACCGGAATAGTCACTGATTGTTTGTCTGATCCTTCTGATATTTCGAGACGGATATTTTTTGGGAATTTCCCATCGTTTGGTGTATAGACGAGGTACTCTTTATTTTCAGAGACTTTGACACCATCGGCAAACCAAGATACTCCTTGTACAATACCGGTTGAGGTGTTATAGGCGACGATTTTGTCTCCTATGACCTGTACCTGAGCTTGAGGAATCAGACGATTTGTGACAGTAACAGTCAAGAATTTTGTTGTCGAGAGACCACGGTGAGTGGCTTTTACCTTTGGATGATATTCGCCCGGAACAGTATATTTGTAACTGAGGACATTTTCTGATGTCTTGATGTCGTAGAACCCATCACCATCCACATCCCATCGGTATTCGACGACCTTGGTAATATCTTGTCCGAGAGCATTCTTGGCTGTGACGGTGAGTTCGACAGGATCGCCATATTTGGCATCTGTTGTGCTCGCCTTAAATTCGATAATTGGTGTTGATATATTTTGATTGACGAGGAGATCGGGTGTCGAGAACTTATTTTCTGAGATATCTCGTGTGTCGACACGGAGGCCATTGGCATCCTCGAGGACGACAGAGAAGTAGTATCGACCATTAATTTTTGGAAGTGTGAAGCTAGTTTCAGGTTTTGTTGTAATCCGGAATCCCTGAGGTTGTTCGTCGCTACTGGTGTAGTAATACCACGTATATGAACGGATAACTCCATCAGGATCCTTCGCACCTTCCATGCGGAGATTGATACGCATAGGATCTTGATCGACATTTTCGACCTTCACTTCTATATCAGAGAATCGAGGAGGGATATTGACCACCTTGACCCACTCTTTTGATGTATGAGATGCTCCTGTTTTTTTGTCTGTCACGGTGAGAGAGATTTCTTCACAACCGAGCTCGTCAAAGGTGTGACTGAAATTTTTCTGGGTTGAACTCGCATTGAGTCCGACTTTCCAGAAATACGTAAGGTCAGTTGTTTTTCCTCCGACATTCACACTCTTATCTCCTACGAGTGATACAGGCGTTACACGATCAGCAATAAGTGCTTCCTGACCATTACAAGCATTTTGCTGTATTTCTGTAAAGAGACTCTTCGTTGATAACTGTGCAACGGCAAATGGTTTATCACCATCAACAACGTAGATTTTTCGCTGAATACTATTGGTATTCTCATCACGATCAGTGACCTTGAGGGTGAGCGGGTAGGTACCTGCCACATCAAAACTGCCTACATAACGACCTGTTTCTGTCACGGCTGTGTCTTTTGAACCGAGGGTCCATTCAAATATCTTTGCATTTGGAGCTGACGCTGAAAAAATTACTTTATCACCTCGCTTGACGACCTGAGGTCGTATATTGAGCTGAATAGAGAGAAGACTCTTGATAGTAATTGTCTTTTTAAATGAAGCGGTTTTCCCTTCATTATCAGTGACGAAGAGTTCTACCTGTTTTGAGCCAATAGAATCAAATGTGAATTCACCACGACTATTATTGGAATTGGTATTGCTGAGTTGTACCGGCTTGTCATTGACGAACCACTGATATTTGAGACTCTGATCATCTGGATAATCAGGGTCATAGGTGGCAGTTCCATCAAAGAGATAGATATTTGGTGTTTCTGGTCCGAGCTGGTCAGCATTGAATCGGGCAACGGGCGGTCGAGATTCGATATTGATTTCGAGTGTTTCTTTGTCTCTCGTGTCTGCTTTTGCAGAGGTGAGGCCGACACTGTAGCGTCCTACTTCTCGGAATGTAAACTCCATGCGAGGTCCAGTTGCTGTGAAGAGCGGTTGTTCGACGCCAAATTTACGAATTTCCCAAGAATAGGTGACACCTTCTTGAGTGACCTTCTTTGCCTGGAAGATAACATTATCTCCTTTATTTGGAGCCTTATTATTGACAGAAATAGAAGCGATTGGATCGCCAACCTTGAGCAGAATTGATCGGGTAAATACTTCACCATCGTTGCGGGTAAGAGTGATTTTTACATTATAATCTCCTTCTTTATAGTTTTGGGCTTCGACAATAGGAGCACTTTCACGAATAATGGTTTTACCATTTCCGAAGTCCCATTCTGTCTTTGTAATAGTGTATCCAGATGCAAACTTAGTTTGTGTTGCATCGATGAGGACTTTTTGGACTGATTCACGAGTCGGGATTTTGACACTGTCTGTTGCGAGTTGATCATTGAAATAGACAAGGAGTTTGAGCTTCGCCTGACCTACTTCGACGGTTGCTTGATCTTCGAAACTCACAACATCAGTAAAGCCACGGCTATTTTTGCTCGCAGAATTGACGGTGAGATAGACTGTATAGGTTCCCTCATCCTGGAAAATATAGTTAATAGTCTTCCCACGTCCGAGTACTTGTGGTCCATTTGGCGTACGGAGCCACCAAGTGAAATTGGTTTCAGGAATAGTTGTGCCGCTACTGTCGATGATATTTTTTCCTTCGAGTGTGACTGAGAGAGGAGCATCACCATCACGAGGTGTAGCAGAAATAGTCCCCTGAATAGCAAATACTTGAGCCTGTTCGAGAAAGGCATCAAGCGCATTTTCGAGAATGCCTCTATCGATTTCTTCTCTATGAAGATCATAGTCAGCTATAGCTTTCTTTACGCGGTCGTAGAGTTGTTTATTGACGTATTTGTCAGCACGATCTGGGAGATGATCAAAGGCGCCATCAACGAGGACATTGAGTTCTGCTGTTACTTCAGGACTGTACGAACCCGTGATACGTGTTTTGAGCGCGCGAATTTTATTGCTGTAGGTCGTGAAATCGACGTTGCGTATCTGTGTCTCAGCAATAGCTCGTGGTATCCATGTATCTGCTGTTACTTGTTTGTTATTGAGGAGATAGAAGAGTGTGTTTACGATCCACCAAGCAAACCAGATAATCGCGATACCAGCAATCACGGATACGATAATTTTTTTTGTTTTTTCGCTTGATTCTTCACTTGCAGGAAAGAGGAGCATCTGTGCGCCAGCCCACATAACATAGATGACAGCGAGGAGGCTGAGAAAGGTCAGAAAGTAGATAACGATATCCTGAATTGCCTCCGAGAGGCCTTTGCTCGTGATGACGCCAGAAGACTTACCAATGGTATTTCCTGCGGCATCAACACCGGCTTTGAGACAGTTACCACCTGTACAGCTAAATGACCAGCTCTGGGCTAGTGCATCGAAACACAAGAAGGTTCAGATGACGACGAGGATGAGAAGAAATGCCTTTTTCATGAGTTCTATTACAAGCATAGTACCAGACTTTCCTCGAGAATTCAAAGCTCAACCACACTAATTATACAGAGAAGAGTATTGACTTTTTCTCTTTCTATTTTACCACTTGCCACTTGCGCCTCCTCAACCGAATCCACCACCTCAGAATCCACCCCAACTTCCACCCGAGCTCCCACCTCCAAATCCACCACCACCCCAACGGCCTCCGTGAGGTCGACTCTTGATAGCACGGATAATACCCTTTGAGAATATGAAATCGAGACCTCAGAGAATGATGCTGGAGAGTATACTGCCGATGATGGTCATGAGCACTGTTCCAACCATAATCCACATCACAAGGCCTCATAAAGATGCTCCTATGACTATGCCTGGCCACCACGCTTTCGATGGTTCAAAAATGGCAGAACCAAGAAAAATACCACCCCATACCAACCAAAAGAGAAGAGGGACGAGAGCATCCAGAGGATTGATGGGTTTTTGTGGGAGTTCGACGATTTCGCCACGGAGGAGAGGTGTCATACGATTGATTCCTTCTAGGAGACCAGCACCGTATTTTTCTGCTTTAAAATTTGGAGCAAAATTTTCATCAATAATCCTCTGAGATATGAGATCAGTGATGACTCATTCGAGACCACGACCTACCTCGATGCGCATCTCTCGTTCTGTTGGGGCGACGAGGATGAGGAGGCCATTGTCGAGTCATTTTTGACCGATTCACCAGGTTCGTGCTATTTGTAACCCTGCTTCTTCTATGGTTCTGTTTTGGAGACTTTTGATGATAGCAATACCAATTTGATGGTTGGTTTCTTTTTCGAGCGTGAGAATGGTATTTTCGAGGACTGACTTGTCTTCTGTGCTCAAGAGGCCTACTTCGTCATAGACGGGCGTAGAGGGGAGAGAAGGGACTATGAATTCTGCAAACAAGGGTGTAAATATGCACCAGAGTAAGATAATTGATTTTCGGTGAAATATATTCATAGATTCCTTTGTACTTTTTGCAGAAAAAGTACCAAAACTGTTTAGGGGCAAAAAACTCGCTCTCCAGTTCTGCTTCTATTTTCTGTTTTTGGGACGCTCAGACAGTTACTCGTTTTGCCATTCAGGCAAATCTCCCACACTAAAAACCCGCTTCTGTTTTTCTCAAAAAATTATTTATCCAAATTGAATTCTACTTTTGGAGCGTTTTCAGCACCAGTTGTCGCATCAAAGAGAGCTGCCTTATCAAAGCCAAGGAGACGAGCGATAAATACTGTTGGGATGCGAGAAACTCGGATATTCCAAGTATTGGCTACACCATTGTAATCACCACGAGCGACAGCAATACGATTTTCTGTTCCCTCGAGTTGTGATTGGAGATCACGGAATCCCTGTGTCGAGGTGAGTGTTGGATAGGCTTCGACAGTCACGAGGAGACGAGAGAGGGTACTACCGAGCTCGCCTTGTGCTGCTGTAAATGCCTTGAGGCTTTCAGCATTCGTTGGGTCTACCTGGACCGAAGTTGCTTTTGCACGAGCTTCTGTCACGTCAGTGAGTGTTTTCTTTTCAAAATTTGCTGCACCTTCGACAGTAGCGACGAGCTGAGGTACGATATCTGCACGGCGCTGGTACTGAACTTCGACATTTGACCAGGCAGTATCGACACCAGCACGACCAGCAACGAGCGAGTTATATTGTCCGACACCCCAGAGACCTCCTACGACGAGGATGATGACAACGAGCAAGAAAAATTTTTTCATAAAGAAAAATAAGAAATAGAGATTATTGAACAGTTACCTCACCGGACATAAGAGCACGAACATTGTAAGTATTTCGAGTGAGTTTAAATACGTCTGCGCGAGTAGCATTCCAATTTTCTCCAAAATTATGTATACCACCTCTTAAGAGAGAAAGGGATGTTTTATCAATAATTCCCAGGAAATATGATTTTTTGATGAGAGTCCCTTGCCAAGAAGGGAGATAAAATAAGTTTATTTGTTCTTGTGCAAGTTTGGCTTCGAGTTTTGCTTGCCAATCTGCTGGGAGTTTTGCTTCGAGATTACTTGCCTGATAGATCATGGCAAGAGATTCAGCACGAGTTATGTTTGCTTGAGGTCGGTAGGTCGTATTTGAGCGAGAGACAAAACCCATATCAGCAGCTATCTCCACAGCACGACAAATCCAATCGTTATTAACCACATCAGAGAAATATTTTTTACATACATATCCTTCAGGAAGTTCTATGCCTTTAAATTTGAGAGCAATTCCTACTGCTTCGGCACGAGTGATAGTGCTATCGAGACGATAGAGTTTTTCATCGGTTTGTTTTGTGATGACGTTCTTTTCTGCGAGAAAATTCGCATTATCGACATCGACTTGCGTGTAAGCAAGGGCGACAATACTTGTGGCCACGAGAGAGGAAAGGAGGAGTTTTTTCATAAAAATATAAATTATATTATAAGAACGTGAATGATTGCAAAATACTATCAAATATTCTTTCATCATTTTGATCTTTTGTTGTATAACTTATTGTAAATTGCAAATCATTTTTGTATAAAATAACGGTGTAAAATGTGGAATCGTCGGATATTGCTTTTGATATTACTCATTTTGTATTATTTATTGTAATCGGTGTAAAACCACTTGCAGAGAGATAATACCTATCGGTACCCACATTCTCTACTTGTATATTAAAGGCTTTTACAGAAATCCCAGTCCCATCAAGATCGTTACCATTTTTGACATCTGAAACTATAATGGTTCCTCTTAGGTCAGATCATACTATGTTTGTGTTCGATATATCACCCCTTTCATCTATAAACCAATTTTTTGGATATTGTAGAGAAAAATTATGCCTTGAATTGGTATAATTTATGAACTCTATAGAAGTTTCCTTGCTAGTAAGTATATTTTTTGCAAATCCAAAGACTTCGGCACGAGTAGCATTTCTGTTAGGGAAATAATTCACAGATATCGGTTGTCTTGAATAATCATATTTTGTGCCTGCAACCATAATCAAATTCTCAGCAGCATAAAAAATATTTTTTTGCCATTCAACAGTGTCAGTACTAAATGTGTATCATTTTGGTACTATACTTAGTGTATTATTTAAAGCAGCATACATTATCATAGCGAGTACTTCTGACCTTGTTATGGGATCTCCTGGTCTCGCTTTTTTATTTTCTCAGGAAACAATACCCTTATCCCTTGCCAGCTCAACTGCACGACAAATCCAGTTATTTATAGGATTATATGATGCATCGGTGAAATAATTTTTGCAGATGTAATTATTTGGCAATGCGATTCATTTTATTTTGAGAGCTATTCCTATAGCTTCTGCACGAGTAATAGTATCGTCGAGACGATATCCAGCGGTTGTTGATTGAGAGGTGATGATTCCTTCCCCAGACAGATACGTTGCATTCTGCACATCAGTTTGAGTGTAAGCAAAAGCGACAGCACTTGTGAACAAGAGAGAGGCAAGGAAGAGTTTTTTCATAGAGAGTTAATAAAGTACAAAAATTATAGTTTCTTTTTACCGAATACAATATTACACTCCCATAGTTCTGAGGACACTGAGATTAAATCCGTAATCAGTTCTTTTTGACCCAAGAAGTCCTAGATGACAACGATGTCCAGCGAGTGTGATATCGGCGACCATAAGTGCACATGACTCGAGTTCAGGGAGGATATTTTCTTCTCCGATACAGACACTGATGCGTCCTGGCTGTGCCAGATTACCAACTGTTCTCGTGAAGAGGGTCCGATTTTCGACCGTGTCGAGAATGGAGAATATTTGTTCGCCGAGTGTCTCACTGTGCTTCCTGAGAAAATGAGACAGGCCAGCCACACAATATATACCTGCTTCTGGAGATGAACAAAAAGCGAGGTCGTGTGTGGCATTTGCGAGGTCTGAGACGAGATCATAGAGACGATCATCATGAAACTCGAGGACATTTTCTTCTGATATGAGAGGTGTTCCGAGGTATCGCTGAGGGGCTACTTCGATGAGATAGTCGACATACATACGTATACCCCGTGTCGTCGGGAGACGTCCAGCAGAATTGTACGGTTGATAGACGAGTCACATCTCTTCGAGTTGTTTCATGTCGTTGCGGATGGTGGCAGGAGAGATATCCATACCTTCATCACGGACGAGAGATTTACTGCCTGTTGCGTAACCACTTTTGATATATTCTCGGACAATGAGTCAGAGAATCTGGATTTTTCGGGCATCGATGGATGACTTGCGACTGTTCATAGTTTTTTAGATCTCCCCCCAGGGTTTTCATGGAAATTTTCCAATGAGATCAAATGCATAAGAGGGAATGCCTCCTATGCTCGAAGTGCTGAGCTCTATACTGTAAAGCACCGAGCGGCTCCTCAATAGAAAATATTTATAAGGAAAAAAAACCGATGAGATGCACCTCTGGGGAGGAT
>CAZRUI010000011.1:0-23859 GCA_964603225.1 uncultured Candidatus Peribacteria bacterium
CCACCTGGATGAGAAGGGATAAAGTCTGTTACCTCATAAACCTTACCATCGAGGATGAGCCAGCAATCAGAAGCGCTATTATGTGCTGCAACTTCTGCCGCAGTGAAACCAGTCTTTGCAAGAGCAACTATTTCATCATCTTTTTGTGTTTCAGTGGTAGTGGCCTCTACTTCTTTTTGAGTTGTTGTTGGGGCTGGGAGAATTGGAGAATTTTCTTCTTTTGCTGTTGGTTCTTCAGCTGGAGTATTTGAAACATCTGCTTTCTGGAGGCTACATGCGCTGAGGAGCAGTATTGAAAGAGAGAGAAGAATGAACGATTTCATAAAAAAACAAAAGAAGTAAGTGATGTCATTGTATTTCCTGAAGATATTTTGCAAGTCTCATAAAATAAAAACTGCTCCAGAAGAGGAGCAGTTTTTGGATGAATATTCGAGAATTACCAACGATTTCCACCACCGTTACCACCACGATTTCCACCACCGAATCCACCACCTGCAGGACGCTCTTCTTTTGGACGAGCTTCGTTGACAGTGATAACACGAGGTCCGCGATCATCAGAAACTTCTGTAACACCGTTGTGAGCTGCGATAGCTGCATTTGCTTCTTCGTCTGTAGACATTTCTACGAGAGCGAAACCACGAGGACGTCGTGTCTCTCTATCGAGAGGAATAAATACATCTACTACTTCACCATTCTGAGAAAAAATTTCTCGGAGCTGGTCTGCTGTCACACGATACGGAAGATTTCCGACAAAAAGGCGTTTGCCCATAACTGAAAAAAGAAAAAAATAAGTATCGACCCTGTACGCCTCTTCGCGGAAAAACCACTACTGACCACGTAACACTGACGATGACCACAGTATAGTATACAATTTGTGAAAGTAAAGAAAAAACCTATTTTATCGTTTTCCTTGGGTGGTTTGTGCATTTTTCCAGAGAGAAACAAGCTGCTGGATGACCTTGACTGTTCCACCCAGATACCGCTTATCCTCCGTCAGTTCTACCTCTATCATCTCGAGAAGAACGTGAGAGATGTAGGTTTTCTCGAAGTTTTCATACATAGAGAGAGCCGTATCCATCGTGCGACGAGTGAGATCGTATTCATTTTTTATTTTATTTTGTTCTGTTCAGAGCACTTCTCCCCACTCAGAAACGCTGTAGATTTTTTTACCAGCTCAGAGCACACCGATATTTTTCTCAGCATTTTGTTGATAGTAGTAGAGGTACATATTGTAGCCACATTGTTCGTATGTCATGGAATCAAGGAGGTCCTTGTAGCTATAGATTTTATCACCATCACGAGGGGGAACACACTTTTGTTCTGAGATTTGTTTCTCTATAGTGCTATTTGCTTTCTCGAGAATTCATTTCGCTCGTTCTGATATGTCATAGTCATCGATTATTTTTTTATGAAGTGCGTATTTTGATTTGAGGACAGCACAGTTCATGATTCTATTTTGAGTGTCTTCATATATCTTTCTGATATCTTCGATACTGAGAGCACCTTTCTTGGAAATATCTGGGTATTTACCCATATTATGTTCGACGATGAGTTGTTTGCTGGTGTCGAAATTCCAGTAATCGCCACCATATCTCTGACCGAGACAGAGATTCTTTACATTACATTCGTAGGAATACTGACCTTTGCTATAGTTTTGATATCCTTGCTCATTGGTCGCCTGACATTCTCCGAAGGCAATGCTTGAGAGGCTGATAAAACAGAGAGAGGAGAGGAGGATTTTCTTCATAAGCGTATTATGGTGCACCAATACGGAACAATATTTCTCGATTGACGAATTCTTTTTCACGACCGTATTTGAGGCGAGAGAGTTCCATATAGGCTCGCATAAGCTTTGGGTCGCCTTTATCGAGATAGATATTTTCTGGTATGAGACTAAATGCTCGAGACACCTGACCATCGATCATGAGACGCATCACACCCTTAAATTTATCCATATTGACGAGATCGCCAGCCGAGAAGTTTGGAGCAAATTCTTTTTCGAGTTTTTCTGCGTCTTCTGCCCCAACCTTGTAACTCATCATAGAACCCACGTTACCGAAGATAGCATTTTTGAGATTCACAGAACTCTTTGTGAGCGCATCTGATTGCTCAAGCTGTGACATATACTGATGCGCGACATTGAGAGATAGACGGTATTTACGGGCTTCAGAGAGGATTGATTCGATGGAGTCGGTCACGAAATTTTGGAACTCGTCGATATAGAAGAAAAAATCTTTTCGTTTATCTTTTTCTATTTTCTGACGAGCCATCGCTGCGGTCTGAATCTTTGTGACAAATATCATACCGAGGAGTTTGGAGTTGAGATCACCGAGGAGACCTTTTGAGAGATTGATGAGGAGAATCTTCCCGCTATTCATGACATCATCGACCTGAAAAGAGCTCTTTGTCTGACCAATAATATTTCGGAGCATTTCATTGGTAATAAACCCAGAGAATTTTGCCTGGAAATAAGGAATCATCTCTTTCTTTTCTCGATCTCACATGGCAGCATACGTGTAGTCCCACCATGATTTTACAATCTTGTTTTGGAGTGTACGACGACGCTCCATCTGGAAGTTTTCATCGGTAAAGAGACGGACGATATCAGTGAGAGCGCCACCAGCAGGGTATTCCATGAGAGTATGTACACCATTCAAGAAGTAGTCCTGGATACGTGGACCAAACACTTCATTCCCAAAGAGTTTGATCATCATCTTGTTGGCGTCTTGTGCTATGAACTCACGTTCTTCTTGGTCACGTGCCTCGAGCAAGTTGAGACCCATAGGACGTGCTGTGTCACCAGGATTGAAATAGATGACATCATCAGCTCGTGAACGAGGGATATGAGGAAGCATATCAGCCGCGAAATCGCCGTGAGGATCCATGACAGCGAGACCATGGCCGAGTTTTACATCCTGTCGAGCCATTGCTTGGAGAATGGTGGTCTTACCAGTACCAGTCTGACCGATGACATAGAAATGTCGCATTCGATCTTCTGACTGCATATAGACTGGGACTTTTTTCCCGCGGTAGACATTATGACCGAGGAGGATCCCATCTTTTGGGAGATTATCGGGAGCTTTGACGATTTTGAATTTTTGCCACTTGATTTCAGGTGTGAGATTATATTTTGAATGAGGGAAGTGAAAGACAGAAGCTATTTCCTCCACATTGAGAATCATAGATTTCCATTTCTTAACTCCTGGACGAGAAAAAGTCCGGTAGAGCATATTTCTCACAGTTCGAGCACTCGCATGTTCATGCGTATCGTGAAAGTGGTTTGTGTCAGGACTTCGGAATTGTTCGAAAGAAGAGATGATATTCTTCATCTGTATCTCGCAAGCATGATGATCTCGAGCGACGGTCATGATTCTGATAATAGTGTCGTACCCGATTTTTTTACTCTTTTCATCGATGAGTTTTACTTCTTCTGATTCGAGGGCGCTTGGGCCTTCTTTTTCTTCGTGTTTGTGTTCATCTTTTGTGTCAGTTTTCCAGAAATTAACAAATCATTTTATTAAATCAAATGGACCAAAGCCACCACCATGATGCCCGTGTTTCTGAAGATGGCTCGCGTGTTTACTCGCGTGTTTCTGCCAGTGGTTATCGGTCGGACGAAGCATGATCTGAATCATACATGACTCATCTTCTTCGAGCTTTGAGAGAGCGTTTGTGATATTATTGATTGGGTCTGATTCGAGTTTCTGGTGTGTTTTTATGGGGAAGATATAGTTATGTCCGAGGGTGAGACACTCAGTTGCATAGTGGAGGTGATCGCCCTCAAAGAGATTTATTTCATCCACTTCTTCTATGACTGCATCAGAAAAGAAGCTCGTTATCTGTTTCTCGACAAGACCTTGGTATCGTCGTGGTACCACCATGTGAAAATATATCTGATTCTTGTAGGCGATATATTCGAGCGAGAAAGTATGTTGTCCGCGCAGCTTGTTAAAGAACTTTCCCGAATAGAGGGAGTTCATAGCAACTAGGAGCTGTTCCATGAGACCTATGTATTCTTTGAAATCTTTTGAATTGTCTTGTTTTGCATCAGCATCAGAATCCTTTCTCGGAATGAGAATCTGGAGATGCACTTTTTCGAGACTTCGTTTTTGATCAACACCTTTTTTGAATAAAAAAACTATCACCATTCCGACACTCGGAAAGACGATGAGGATAATCAGGAGAAGAATCAGTTCTGGAGACATGTTCGTGATAGTATAATAATACTCTCTTTTTTACCGAAACGAAACATCTAGACAATCAAAACGATGCTATAAGACTAGACTTCTCTCAAAAATAATGAAAAAATCTGATAAATTCAGGTTTACAGGTCTTTTTTCTTTCGGCTTTTCTCTATAATACGCTCTATATCCCTATAGTTTAATGGAAGAACGGCTCACTCCTAACGAGCAAATACAGGTCCGATTCCTGTTGGGGATACCATTTTTGTCATCGTACCATTACCACTCAAAATGCCATTCAAGGCATTTTTCCGGTCCGATTCCTGTTGGGGATACCAAGTTTTACCACTGAATTTCATCTAAACCGTGCTCTCTCAGGAGAGCATTTGTTGTACTAAAGTGACCACAACCGAGGAATCCACGGTGAGCGGAGAGCGGGGAGGGATGAGGAGCCTCGAGGATGACATGTTTTGCTGTATCAATGAGGGATTTCTTTTTCTGAGCGTGACTTCACCACAGGAGAAAAATAAGAAAATCGCGTTTTTCGGAGAGTGTTTTGATGATCGCATCAGTAAAATCTTCCCATCATTTTCCTGTATGAGACATGGGTTGACCAGCTCGTACTGTCAGGGTAGTATTGAGGAGGAGGACTCCTTGTTCGGCCCAACGTGTGAGGTCACCATTTTTTGGACTCGGAATACCGAGGTCTCACTGAATTTCCTTAAATATATTCATAAGTGACGGAGGATTTCTCACTCATTCCATGACTGAAAACGAGAGGCCATGAGCTTGCCCAGGCCCATGGTAAGGGTCTTGTCCGAGTATAATCACTTTTACCTTGTCAAAAGGAGTTGTATCCAGTGCTGCAAAAATATTTTTCGGGTGAGGGTAGATAGTTTGCCCTGCGAGAATCTCATTTTTCACAAATTGAGAGAGTTCTCTGAAATAGGGTTTTTCAAATTCTTCTGAGAGGATTTTTTTCCAGCTTTCTTCTATTTTTACTTCTGTCATTCGTCATCGTTATTATCAAGAGAGTGTCTGTACTCATCTATGAAGCTATGAATCAGACGAGACGTGTTGATAGGCTCAGGGATATGCGTCATATTAAAATCTGATACATCGCCCGCTGAGTCACTCGCTGTTTTGATCATGAGATTGCCATAATGGAGAATATTTCCCAGGAGACCTGAAGTAGAAGCATTGACTTCCTGAACGAGGTCTATGGTTGTTTGCGACATTTTACGATCGAGAAAACGTACTTGATCATAGGATATGATGCGCCGATTCGTGATAATGAGAAGATCGAGCTCATTATTGACCCAGTGGACAAATATATATTGTAGACTCACCATACAGACGCCAATCAGCGTCAGAGCTATAAAAATAACTGGTACTCCTGCAAATGACCCAATAAAATAAATCCCAAAGCACATACCAGTAAGCATGGCAAGGAATATAAACGTTTCGACCAATATGATCCAGTGTTTTCTGACCACCATATAGAGTTCCTCGTTTGATTCGAGGGCTATACCGATACACTCACGGACTTTTTGATTTGCTTTTTCTTTAGTATGCATGAGTTATTTTTTTGAGGGTAATATTTGGATCTTTTGCGTAGACAGGTTTCACGCGCTCTTGGGATTTATTGAGAGGGAGTTGAGCTATAACTTTTGTATAGTTATGAGCTGTTTTTATAGTATTTCTTTGCCCTTGGAAGTCAATTGGAGCGAGTGTTGTATAGGTTCCTTCGGGGAGGTTGGAGATTTGCTCTATAGTGGCATCATGCTTTCTATCATTCCAGACGAGCACCTCTTTTTTTGTTACACTGGTTATCCAGGGAAGAGGAGCATCTTGGAGTGCGAAAAATTCACCAACTGTGAGAGGAAAGAGAGGTGTATTGAAACCATAGTTAATAGCATTGGCTACGAGAGTGGTGACACGTGTACCAGTGAAGCTCCCAGGGCCTACCATGACGACCATACCAGAGAGTCCTTTGTATGTGATATTATTTTTCTCCAGAAGGTCATTAATCTCTTCTGTGAGAGTATCGAATTCTCTCTGTTTTCCTGGCCATGATTGAGTAGCGATAATGTGTCGCTTTTCATCAAAGAGCGCAACATACGTCGGATCGGATATAGTGTCGATAAAGAGGTACATGGTTATTTTTTTTCGATTATAGGTCCATCTTTACTATCGGTGATAGTATATCCAGCATTTTCTACTTCTTTTCTTATTTCATCAGCACGAGAGAAGTCTTTATTTTTCTTTGCTTCTTGCCGTTCCTGTGCGAGTTTTTGTATATTTTCGGGGATACTCGTTGTCTCAAAAATAGCCCAATCAAAGACTCCCATAACTCCATCCCACGACTTCAGAACCTCTATAACCGATGAGACCTCTTTGGTTGTCAGTGAATCTGTATCGATATCTCGGTTTATATTTTTGATAAAATCAAAAACAGAAGTCAGAGCAATCACAGTATCAAAATCATTTTCAAGAGAAGCGACAAAGTTCTGAACGTGAGACTGGAGTTCGTCTCGGAATTCTCGTCGGACTTTGGTATTTCTTGGAGTGTAGGATTTGAGTCGTTTGAGGGTGTTATCGAGACTTTCTATGGTTGCCATAGCACTTTCGAGGCGAGCAAAAGTGAAGTTAAAATTTTCACGATAACGGTTCTGGAGACACATCATACGAAATGCTCTATAGAGAAGATGTTTCTTATTTGGGAACTTCTGCTCGAGATCCTGGAGTCTGTACACATTTCCGAGAGATTTACTCATCTTTTTGCCATCGACGAGGAGATGCCCTGTGTGCATCCAGTAGGTAGAAAATGTCTTTCCTGTGACTGATTCAGTCTGAGCGATTTCGTTCTGGTGATGAGGAAATATGAGATCGACTCACCCCATATGAATATCGATTTGTTCTCCATGTCACCATAGGTTACAAGCGCTACATTCGATATGCCAGCCTGGTCGTCCTTTGAGTATTTTTGGTCCATCTTTTGTTTCAAAATGAGCTTCCCAAAAATTTTCTCCATCAGCAGCGTCGTATCATTTCCAGAGGGCGAAATCACTCACACTTTCTTTCTCGTATTCGTCCTGTTTTACTCGGGCACCAGCTTTCATGCCTTTTGTATCCAGATGCGCTAGATTTCCGTATTTTTTAAAGCTTTTGATGTCAAAATAGACAGAACCATCATCACTCACATAGGCATGTTTTGTATCGATCAGTTTCTGAGTCATACCTATCATCTCTGGGACAAGTTCTGAGATGGGTTTATGACGCTTGAAACTCGTAATGCCGAGTTTTTTTAGGTCTTCAAAGAAGAGTTTGGTATAGTGTTCTGTAAACGCCTTGAGTGAAGTATTTTCCTTCTGGCTATCGCGAATAGTTTTGTCGTCTATATCAGTGAGATTCATGAGGGCATCGACTTCATACCCCAGAAATTCGAGACTCCGGATGATGATATCCTCAAATGCATAACAGCAGAGATTTCCTATGTGAGCATAATTATAGACCGTTGGCCCACAACCATAGAATTTTACCCTATCATCGACCAGTGGTTTAAAATTTTCAGTTTTTCGTGAAAGTGTGTTGTAGAGCGAGAGCATAGAGGAATTATAAAAATAACTCATAGAAATCAAAATAGAAGCTCTTGCAAGTTCATAAAATGACGATACATTTGAGTCCATGAAGATATCGAGTCTCGCCATCATAGTTTTTGTTATCATCCTGGTTTCTGGGGCTTTTTTCTGGAAAGAGGGATATAAGCATTGTCGAGTCAATGCATACGGTGGTGATTGGTTTTTTGAGATAGCGCGCACTCCAGACGAACACGCTCGAGGGCTGATGCATCGCAAAACTCTCTGTGATAGATGTGGTATGCTCTTCATGTTTGACCAAGAGAAACCACAAACGTTCTGGATGAAGGACACCTATATACCTCTCGATATATATTTCTACAGTGCACAAGGAAAGCTCGTTGATGTAGCACGAAATATGCGACCATACAATGAAACAAAAGATCCTATGCTCTTCCGCTCAAAACCGTCACAGTTTGTTGTTGAAGTCGCGGCAGACAGTATTTTTCCAGGAAATTCTATTGATATTCTTCAGTGTAAATAATTATGACTCAATTTGTTGCTACGTGTATAAATGGGGTAGAATCTCTTGTTCGTTCTGAACTCGAGAGGCAGGATATCAAAATAACCTACTGACAAGACAGGATGGTGGGGTTTGAGGGTGATATGATGACGCTGACGAAGGCGAATATCTGGTCGCGCGTAGCGAATCGTATCTATATAGAAGTGGAAAAAATCCAAGTAACATCCCTTGAGATGTTATTTGCCGTGATCGAGCAAATTAATTGGTCTGAATGGATACCTGTCGGGACACCCATACTCATCTCAGCGACGACAAGTCGGTCTATCATTACGCATACTCCGAGCATGCAATCGATAGGGAAGAAGGCGATTATTCGCTCACTGATGGGGAGTGATGATTATTGGAAAGAAAATGAACACAGTCATCCGATTGAAATATTTCTCCTCCTCGTGAGTGACGAACTCCATGTCCTCATCAATACTTCTGGGGATGCTCTCCATAAGCGATGATATCGTACTGAATCCGGAGAAGCGCCTATAAAGGAGTCACTTGCAGCAGCCCTTGTTCTCTTTGGTGGTTGGAAATTTCGCACACCGCTCTATGACCCTATGTGTGGGAGCTGAACTATTCTGATAGAAGCAGCCATGATAGCGAGAAATATTGCTCCATGACTGAAGAGAGAATTTGATTACCTCTATTTCCCTTGGTATGATCTTCCATGTCATGAAAAAGCAATCAAGGAAGCACAATCAAAGGTATATGAAAAGAGCTATGCAATATACGGAAGTGATATTGATGCGCGTATGATAGATATTGCTTGCAAAAATGCTTCTCGAGCGGGAGTACTCGACACTATTCGTTTTACTGAGTCTGATATTTCGGAGGTATCATATGAAAATGGTGCCTGTCTGATTACCAATCCTCCTTATGGAAAAAGAATCGGAGATGATAATCTAAGTGAGACCTACAATACTTTAGAAAATATTTTTTCCTCAAATAATCTCTATGGGGGAGTGATTACTTCGGTTGATTTCTTCCCAAAAAATCAAAAATGATGGACCAAAAAAAATCTCATGAATGGTGCTGAAAAATGCCAATTTTGGAGGAAAATATCGTAAAATTTTTGTCTTTACCTGATTTCTCAAAAAGTCGTGCTCAATTCTTTGCAACTTGATGAATTATCTGGTACTATGGAAGTGTTAATTCTAAAACACTTCTATGCAACTCGAATTTGTCGGTGCCGCCCAAACGGTAACAGGTTCAAAACATATCCTCCGCGTCAATGGTAAAAACTACCTCCTGGACTGTGGTATGTTTCAGGGGCGTCGAAAAGAATCTGATGAGGCAAATAGATTTTTCCCCCTCAAAGTCGAGGAAATAGACGCGCTTATTCTTTCTCACGCACATATTGACCATGCTGGTCTCATACCGCTCCTCGTAAAAAAAGGATTTACTGGGCCAATCTACTGTACTCATGCAACACGAGACCTTTGTTCTATTATGCTCCAGGATAGTGCACGTATTCAGACGCACGATGCAGAGCATCTCTCAAAAAAAGTCGGGAAAGCCCTCGAGCCACTCTATACAGAAGAAGATGCACGAAATGCTATTATGCAATTCCGTTCTGTTGGGTATGAGCAAAAAATCCCTCTTGCTCCAGGTGTATTTATGACGTTTCATGACGCAGGACATATTCTCGGATCTGCACTGGAGGAGTGGGAAATTGATGACAAGGAAACAGGAGAGCATATCCGATTCTGCTTTACAGGAGATCTCGGCCGCAAACATCTGCCTATTCTCCGCGAACCAACACAGCTCAAGGATATCGATATTCTCATCACAGAATCTACCTATGGTAATCGCTTTCACGATGAGCTCGAAGCGGTCGAAGAGAAACTCACACAGGTTATCAACGATACAGTCAATCGAGGTGGAAAAATATTTATCCCAGCATTTGCAGTTGAACGTACCCAGGAAATCCTCTACGTGTTGCGTCTCCTTATGCATCAGGGAAAAATCATGAAACTTCCTATTTATGTGGATTCTCCACTTGCGACAGGTGCCACTGATATCTTCAAGATTCATCCAGAATGTTTCGATGAGGAAATTCTCAATGCAACTGATGAGGGCTTATTCCCATTCCTCGAAGGAGAAGGTGTACGATTTACTCGAAGTGTAGAAGAGTCAAAAGGTCTCGACCGCATCAATTATCCGGCTATTATCATCGCTGCGTCAGGTATGGTTGAATATGGTCGTATCGTCCATCATGTCGCCAATAATATCGAAGATGAGAAAAATCTCCTCCTCTGTATCGGTTATATGGCAGAAAATACGCTCGGTCGAAAACTCCTCGAGGGCGCAACAGAAGTAAATATTTTTGATGAACCGAAAAAAGTGAAGATGCAAATTGCTGTCTTCAATGCTTTCTCTGGTCATGCTGATCGAAAAGGTCTTCTCGAATTCGCAGCTCATTGTGGCAATCCGAAGCAAATATTTCTCGTTCATGGTGAAAAAGAAAGTATGGACGCCCTTGCATCAGGTATGAAAGAATTACCAAACCTCAAGGAAACAACCATTACTGCCCCAGCACCAGGCGATATCTATGATGTCCTCCCTGGCAAGAAATGCGAGAAATCACCAGAACGCAATATGCAGTGCAATGGTATAGTGTGCAAGATTTAGTTGTTTTAACGGTAGTCCTGAAATTTGAAAACACAGTCTCAGATGAGTATCTTGCCATCGACGGTATACCAGAGGCTCGACATGTCTGCTAGATTTTTTCGTGGATCATCTTCAGGGAGTTCTCGGTTGACGCAACGGAGTACATCGTTGGTGATTTTTCTCTTATTCATAACATCCCAGACGCGATCGACTGCCTCGGGATATTTCATCGGTGTCATACGTACTATTTGTTCTATACGAATTCCTGTAACACGGTATGTGTAGTTACCTTCTGGTGTCACGACGAAATCATTGTCATCTTTCTTATCTCGGAGGTCGATAATCACTCGTTCATCAGGTTTTGGAATAGCGATCTCTTCTGGTATGATGAATTTGATGAGTTCATTTTGGAGCTCTTCGAGGCCTTCACCAATTGGAGCAGATATCGGGAAGACTTGTTTTCCGGTCTTTTTCTCTATTTGTGATTTGAGATCTTCTACCATTTCTGGATCGAGGAGATCACATTTTGAGAGGACGATGATTTCTTCTTTTTTGAGCATGGTAGGATTGAATAATCCAAGCTCATTTCTGATAGCATCATAATCCGCGATACAGTCTTCGTATTTCCCAGCATCCAGGAGATGACAGAGGACACGAGTACGCTCTATGTGTTTGAGAAATTCTATACCGAGACCATCCCCCTTATGTGCACCTGGGATAAGACCTGGGACATCTTCGAGTACCATAGTTTTTCCCTTATATTCCATGACTCCCAAATTGGGAATGAGCGTCGTAAATGGGTAGTCTGCGATTTTTGGTCGAACAGATGTCAGACAAGAGATAAGAGTCGATTTACCAGCAGAAGGTATACCAATAATCCCAACATCAGCCACGAGCTTGAGCTCGAGATGAACGTGAATCTTTGTTCCTATATCACCATGTTCACAAAAATTTGGAGCACGTCGTGTCGCGCCAACAAAGTGAGCATTTCCGTATCCACCTCGCCCACCGATACAGAGACGTACCATTTCTCCTGGTTTTGCGAGGTCATGGAGGAGTTTCCCTGTTTCTTTTTCGTAAATGAGGGTCCCCACGGGGAGTTTCACGATTTTATCAGGCGCATTGGCTCCATGAAGCATTTGTATACCTCATCGCTCACCATCTTCCGCTGCGATTTCCTTTACATAACGGAAATCAGAGAGAGTATTGATATTTGGATCGGCTATGACGATGAGATCACCACCACGACCGCCATCACCTCAAAAAGGCCCACCTTTGGCTATACGGGCTTCACGTCTCCATGAGACAATACCATTTCCTCCATTTCAGGCACGGAATTTCACATCTACTGCATCGATGAACATAATTGACAAGTTTTTATGAATATTTACACTAACGGTATTATAAGAATAATTTTTGTATGTCGACTCAATTGATTGAGGAAATCATTCCTACTGCGACTATTGCTATATTTTCGCCCAATATGAGGAGAGTTTTAGTTACAGTAAACGAGAAACTCGATGGTATAGTGCTCCTTGGTGGGAAATTTGATCCACAGAAAGACTTACATATATATGACACAGCTTTTCGGGAAGCGAAAGAAGAGGGGAAGATTTTGCTTTTCCCAGGGGCAGGAGTATTTCTGGATAAAGATGCAAAACCAGCAAGCGATCAACCTATAATACAGGAAAGTTCTTTTGTATTTCCTGATGGTAAAAAAGGACACGACTCGCTTTTTTTCTTTCGTTTACATAATATCCCAGTTTTTCATTTACCAGAAAGTACTTTCTTCGTGCATAAAGATGAGTACAAAAAAAATTCTTTTACATTTCAAGGGCAAACATATCAATTTCGTGCTCTTGATGTACGCGAAAGGGTATTAGCAATTATGCGATAGTTTTTACGTATGCACTGAATTGTTCAATAAGGGGCCTGACGTCTTCCATAAGTTTTGTATTTGGTTTGCATGCCCGGGCCATACCATCGAGGTACATAAAGCTCTTGATAATCGGATACATACCGCGTTCAAAAGTGTATCCAGCATGAACTGCCATCTTGATAGATGCCATCATCTGTTGTGTAAGAGAGAGTTCTCTGAGTGTCTTACGAGAGAACCCCTCATAGAGTTTATAGAAATCTCTCTCGTATTGTGGGAAATTGTGTTTATTTTCTTCTACATTTTCTGCCATGAGAATAAGAGATGATGCGGATTCTTTTATTCTGTCATGTGTGAGGTTATCGAAGAAGCTTATGAGACCATGACGGAGCTTTGGTGAAGCAAATCCGATAGAACCATTATCGAGGAGGTATATTTTATTATCTTGATAAAAAATATTACCACTATGAATATCCTCATGAAAATATCCATCGAGCAGCATACAAAAAACATGCTGAAAAAAGAAATCAATCAGGACAGGGTAGGACAGTGTTCCAGCATCTAATAATTCTCTAAAAGACGAACCACTTAATCGTTCCGAGACAAGTATTTTCTCACTTGAGAGCTCTGTGATACATTCTGGGAAAGTGAGCTCGTGTGATACTGTGTTTTTTATAAAATCTCTATGATCGTCGAGTGTTTTTTTGAGGGTAGATATACCCTTTATTTCATTTCTGAGATCAAGCTCGGAGAGCGTCATGCGTTCGAGATCTTCGAGCGTACCAATTGGATCAGCGACTCGTGCAAGCTTTGGGTAGAAGAAAATAATGTATCTGAAATATTTTTTGAGTCGGTTGACATCGGTGATAAATTTTTCTCGAAAGTCTGATTTGATGACTTTGATGACTACACCATGTCATCTCCATTTTGCTCCATAGACTTTTCCTATACTCGCTTCAGAAAAAGCTACTTCATCTATTGATTCAAATTGTTGGCGAAAACTTTCTTCAAACGAAGAATGAGTATTTGTTTGTGTGGCATCAAAGTTTTTCTCGTAGAGTTGTGTGAGGATATTTGCTCGCTCGATACCGATGAAGTCAGCACGAAGCGCATAGAGTTGTCCAATTTTGGTAGCAAGGAGTCATTTTCGTCGAATAGAATCGAGGTTTGGTATTTTGGCCAAAAATATTTGATAGAGAAGTCAGAGAAAAGAGAAGAGAGACATGTTTTTATATTACCGTGAAAACCTGAAACTATAATATGTTAAAATTGACAAAATATATATAAAATTATTATATAGTATGTAATTAATATTTTATGACACCAGAAAATCCTACATCAATGCCAATTAATGAGAATACTTTATCCAGAGCTCAAGCATTAACTACTTTTTTTGGAGGCTTGGCTTATGGTGTATTCGGCGCATCAGAGCCCACTCCTACATCTGTCTCAGCTGGAATTGGTTTTTCTGCTGCATTAGAATATGCAGGTAGGCCAAAGAAACCATATATTTGAGTCCTTGCTTGAAGTGGAGTGGTGACAGGTATGGTATTAAGAGAGTTTCTCTTAATTAATAAGTAGTTTGTTCGATTAAGTCTGATACGATTTTTGCACTTTCATAGATAGTTGGGAGACCACTTCCAGGATGTGTCCCCCCTCCCACGAGATAGCAGTTTTTCACACATTCAAACTCGTTATGAGGTCGGAAGTAGAGCATCTGGTCGAGGCTATGAGCGAGATTGAATGTCGCACCCATATAGACACCACGATTTTCCCAATCCCTCGGATTAATCGTTTCTGAAGCAACAATATGATCTCTGATATCACTGAGTCATGCTCTCGATTCGAGCATGTTTAATGCTGTTTCATACCATGAAGCATTTTGTGTTTCATCCCATGATTCACCTGATCTGAGATTAGACATAGGTATGAGCATATAGAGTCATGAGTGTCATTCTGGTGTGAGGGTTTTATCCAAGACAGAAGCATTGCGAACATAGAATGAGAAATCTTTGTCGTTGATGGGTTGATTGTGATGGATTTTGTCGAGCTGATCTCTGTATTCTTTGGCAAAATAGATAGAGTGGAAGGGGAGATTATATAATTTATCGAGTGCCAGATAGACCATAAAAGTCGAACAAGAGAGTCACTTTTTTGAGAGTTTTTTTGCTGAGTATTTTGGTACATCTTTCTCATCAAAAAGGTGCGTCATGGCAGTTCCAAAATCACTGTTAATGACAACAGAATCATATTCTTTTATTTCATCCGTTTCGAATTGTATAGCCTTCGCTACCCCGTTCTGTGTTATGATTTTTTTGATGGGAGTTTTGAGATGAAGAGTAGCCCCATTTTCTTGTGCTACTTTTGCCATAGCTTCTGATATTTCTGAGAGTCATCCTATAGTATGATAGATCCCGTATTTATGCTCTGCATACGCAAGCATAGAGAAAAATCCTGGACAATTCCAAGGCGACATGCCGAGATATTTTGCTTGAAATGTGAAGCAGAGCTTCAGTTCTTCTGTTGTGAAATATGCACTGAGGACTTGGTAGAGTGATTTTCCAAGAGAGAGATAGGGGAGTACCTCTATGAGATGTCTCCATTTTTTTAAAATTCTCCCGAGTTTGCTGTAATCCATATCGAGACACGGATACATCTTTTCGAGACGTTTATCTTCATATGAGAGATATCTATCGAATCATGCTTCTTCTCCTGGAAAAAGTTTTGCTATTGTCGCCCGCATTTTTTCATGGTCACTGGTCATCGAGACGGATACATCTGCAAAATGAAGTTCATACATCGGATCTACTTGTCTGAAATCTATATAGTCAGATGATTTTCTTCCGGACTTCTCAAATATTTCATCGAGAAAGGGTTTCATAAGGAGGAATGTCGGACCTACATCAAAATGATATTTCTCTGCGAGTGTGAGCCTCGAATTACGACCACCAATGGTAGAGTCCTTCTCGTAAATATGTACCTCGTGTCACTGTGATGAGAGGAGCATGGCAGCAGAGAGCCCTCCTGGTCCAGCTCAGATAATAGCGATTTTCTTTTTCATGTCGGTATTATAAAAATATTTTCATCGTGTCGAATTCTTCATACTTGTGTTTTTGAAGACATACTCCAGAGAGCTTCTCTATTTTGCAAGTTTTTTTACTTGCAAAGAAATTCATGCTCTTAGAATTAGACTCATATTTCTCGTACTTTTATGGTTTTTACACTCACTCGAGAAGACGCATCAAAAATGATAGGCGTCTCTACACGTACAATCGACCGCTATATACATGCTGGTAAGATTCGTACAAAGCGTGATGGAAAGGTTATCATGCTCCACAAGGAGGATGTGACACAGGTAAAAGGTGGAGGCGTACAGACTGATTATGAAGTGATAGCTCCAAAGCCAACACTGGTTCCGAGTGTTGGGTATGATCCACGGGAAGCACAAAATGAAATCCTCCGAACACTCGAAACTATTATCCGTGAAAAAGACGCACTGATTCAAGAGTTGACATTCAAACTCGGAAAGATGGAATCTGAGATAAATAATACCGTTCCTAAGCTCGAACATAAGAAGGCTATGCTTGCCCTCGAAGAGGCTAATTCAAGCCGCCTTCATGATATGGATATGCTTGTTCAGACAAAGAGGGATATAGAAGGAAAATATCAACGCGAAAAGCTTATCTCTACGGTTTTGATGATAGGTGTTTTTGTACTCTTATGTGCTTGTGCGGTTCTCATGTTCCATTTTTTCAGTCTCAGGTGAATCAGTCCTAATCTCTAATTATGTTTGATAGTCTTACCAATTCTGCGGATTGACTCTTCATCCTGCTTTTTGTCATAGCGCTTGTGGTATTCTTTCTTTTTTGACCGCACAAGGTCTATGAATCACTTTTTTGATGTCTTCTCTGACTGGGGATGTATCTCTGTGTGCACGAGATGACTTTTATATTTCCCGAGATTACACGTTCACTCTTTATGGGAAATTGGATAGTTGAGAATAGAGGTACTCTTCTGTGGATATCAAAATTTATAGCACTTCTTCTCTTCTTCGTGACTCCGATGACCCTTGGCCTCAATGTATCATGAGTCGTTCGCGGTACTTTTTGGTTTTTTCTCAAAACGATAATACTCTCTGTTGTTTTTATTTGTTTTGGCACAGTTCTCTTTTCGCTGCTCTCCAGCGGAACTGGAATATTCTGAGAAGTTACCCTCTTGCCAAAACCTATGAAGGACGTGCCTTATTTTCAAAACTCTATTTTTTATACTTGGATTTCTGGTAAATCTCTATTAGTGCTGTTGATTGCTTTCTTGCTCGGTGTGTACAAGATATTATTTTCACACTGGGTAAGCCGAATTATGCTCGTCGGGGGCGTAATCTATATGAAATGAAACGAGATGTTTGGTAAAAAGACCTTTGATTCTGTTATTCCTGCGGACATGTGACATGATGACCACCATGAAGATCACGGGGACCACGGTGATGGTCATCATCACTAGGATTTAATCGTAGGTATCAAAAGCACGAACAAACTGGTCAGCTACTTTTTCTACATACCGGAGATATCCCCAAGCAGATGTATCCTCCTGTATTTGAGGGAGTCTATAGACCGTGACATGATAGAGATTCTCTATCTTTCTGACCTCAGCATCAACCATAGGAAAGAAGACAAATACATGGTTAATTTTTTCAGCTTTGAGAAAATCTTTGAGTGATGCATCATTCTTGAAGTCTGATAGGGTTTTATAGTGCTTTGCGTGATAATCAGTCAGTCAAAATTTCTCAATGAAATTATCAAAATCACCTCCAAGAGTGACAAATTTTGCTTTGTGATACTTGGAGAGACGGGTCTGTATTGTTTCGTAGAGACTCTCTATCAGATGGAGATAATTTCCAGCATTATCATAATAGTATCCAGGGTGTCATGTATCTTTTTCGACGATACCATTACGTATCAAGTTGATTTGATTGGTAAGTATATCAGTTTCATGAAGTACCTCGAGGATTGATAACTCGGGGATGGTGATGTAGGTTCATGTGTAGTCTTGCATTTCTCATTTGAATACACTTTTTTCGAGAGGCACTGTATCTATGATAATATCAGCATTTTTCTGAGCTTCGGTCAATTTCTTTGATGAGCCAAGAGCTGTTACTGTTCCTCTGTTTCAGAGAATCATTTTTGCATGGATCTCTGCGAGGGCATCTAGAGTAAAAATTGTAATCTCTTTCTGCGCTTTTTCTGGTTGTTTCTGTTCCAAAAAATGATAATTTGCTATGACAAAAATAAGACCTAAAATTGTTCAGAATAAGACGATTTTTCGAGCCATAAAGTGGATATAAAGTACGTCGGATTATAGTTGTTTTTCAGGAAAATACATTTTTTCTCCTCAAGAGAGTTGTGTTATGAATCTAATGTAATTTATTATAGTAAAATAAAATATTTATAATAATGTCAATTTTGCAAAATAACCATACAGAAGAGTAAATGTTTGAGAATTAAAAATCAAGGGCTTTTTTCTTTGACTTTGTTTTTATGAAAACAATAATGGGTTGTATGACAAACCTCTCCGTTTTACCACAACTTCAGAACTTTTGTCAGATTCTCGTTGATACACTGCGTAAGCAAGATTTTTTGACATATTTTCAAAAAGTGAGTCTCGTGAGCTCTGAAAATGGAGTAGTGACGTTTGGTGTTGTTTCGGAGTTTATACGTGATAACATGAGTTTCCGATTCTCAGAGGCTATACAAAATGCAGCAAAACAGGTATGGACTGATGCGGAGAAGATAGAGATTGTCGTCGATCAAAATATTGAAAACCCTTCCTATACACAGGTTATAGACTGTCGAAAGGTATTTCGAAGCGCTCAAGCAAAAGAAAAAAAGGAGCCAACACAAGTAAATAATCAGGGGAAAGAAGTATTTTCTTCTCGATTTGACCTCAGCCACTTCGTTGTAGGGCCAAGTAATCAACTTGCTTACTCGGCATGTGATGCTGTCGTACGAAAACCGGGTGCGAACTATAACCCTCTCTTTCTCTATTCTGAAGTTGGTCTCGGAAAGACACATCTTCTGCAGGGAACTGCGCTCGAGATAAAAAAGAAATTTCCAGAAAAGAAAATAGTCTACATTACTTCAGATCAATTTGTTTCTGAGTATGTAAATGCTGTCAAAGAGAGGAAAATCGAACAGATGAGAGCTCGATTTAGAACTATTGATGTATTACTCGTTGATGACATACAATTCCTCGCTGGTAAAAAGGGAACTCAAGAAGAAATATATACCCTCTTCAACATCCTCTATGATGCAGGAAAACAGATTATTCTCAGTTCTGATCGTCCTCCAAAAGAGCTGACCGAAATAGAGCCACGACTTGTGAGCCGTTTTGAATGGGGTATCATGGTGGATATTGATGTACCAGATTTTGAAACACGTCTCGCTATACTCCAACAAAAAGCACGAGAAAAAGAATTTATTGTCCCACAAGAAGTCGCAGAATATATCGCGTACAATCTCGGACGCAATGTCCGTGAAATAGAGGGCATTCTCAACCAAATGGTTGCAGAATATGAACTTGATGGACGTCTTCCAACAGTTGAATCTATATCGTCACGATTTAATCGTCTCGGTATCAAGCACTCACATATTGGAGAAAAAGAAAATGGTGTAAAAAATATACTTCGTTCTGTTTCCTACGAAGAAGTGATAAAGGCTGTCAGTGATTATTTCTGAGTCGATGGAGAATCTCTCTTGGGCGATAGTCGTTCTCGCGACCTCATGATACCGAGACAGGTAGCGATGTATTTGCTCAAAAATAAACTCCGTTATACCTATGAGAGAATCTGAAACATATTCAACGGTCGAGAACACTCAGCGGTTATGTATTCTTGTAAAAAACTAGAAACACTCCTCAAGAAGGATCAACGTCTCTCAAGCGATATATATTCACTTCGTGAAAAACTCTGAGTTTAGGTGTGGAGAAGTCTATAGAGAGCTTTCCATTGTTCTATAGAGAGCTCTTCTGCTCGAATATTGTCAGATATGTCTAATTCCTGAAAACTACTATTCAGTTTTTCTTTAGTATATGAGCTTGATAGATTAGAGATGAGCTTCTTTCTTTTCTGTGAGAATCATAGCTTGATGAGTTGTAAGAGTTTTTTTGCCTGGTCCTTATTTTCTTTTTTTAGATCAAATCTGAGGCATGTTGACCAGACTTTTGGTGCAGGAATGAAATTTTCTGGGCTAATATCACATATTTTGATGGGTGTAGAGATAATATGACATGAGAGCGATAGAACTGAATGCGCACCATCGCGAGCGAGTATTCTATCTGCGACTTCCTTTTGCATCGTGAAAATGATGGACTCAGGGGATTTATCTACATCATAGAGAAAGTGCTGGAGTATGGGTGATGTGATATAGTAGGGGATATTCCCATAGACTCTGTAATTCTCTACTTCTATAACTGTGTTTTTGCTGACATGGAATCAGTGAATAGATTTTTGTGGATTTATAGAGACGGTATTTGTTTTTAAAACGTCATTATGGTAGATATTTATATTCTGTTCACCAAATCTATTCCTGAGGAGAGGAATCATATCATCATCAATCTCGATAAGAGAGAGTGATTTTGGTTTCTGACTAATAAGAGCATTTGTCAGATCTCCAGGGCCAGGTCCAACTTCTATAACATCGATATTCTCTAGAGAATCACTCCCAACTATCTTTTCGAGTATTTTAGGATTTCTAAGGAAGTTTTGTCAGAGATGTTTTTTTGCTCGGGGTATCATCGCTATTGGTAGACGGTTTGTGTCCATCATTCTACAGAACGTGCAATATTACCAAATATTTTTACAAAACTATCCCATACAGTTGAGAGTGTCTGCATCTTTTCGTGAGATGGTTTGAGGTAGGCCTCACTAGATTCTTCTATGATTTTCCCATGATAGCGAGCGACTTCTTCCATAGCTGTTTCTTTATAGGCAATCAGATAATTATCAGCCAATTGTGGACATCCAGTGTAGCTGTATCCCACAAATTTATCACTAATGGTCGTTGTTGTTTTCTTTTCTCAGAGTTTCTTGGCTGTATTGACACGCGCTTGTTCACATGATTTTATGAATCTGCCATAGAAGGATTCTTCATTGCATTTTCCAAAAAATCCACGACAAAAGGTATTGCCGACATCTGTGACTACTTCACGAACACTTTTTCATGTTATGTCTCGTATTCCTTGTATGTATTCTATAGCTTCTTCATGAATAGGATTATTGAGTTCACAAAGCTCGTATGGAAAAGTGTTATTAAAACTTCCTTCATAGTCTGATGAGACGAGGCTCTGCGATGTATCCTTGAGATAGCTACAATCCTCTGCGAAAGTTATCAAGCAGAAAGAAGAAAGTACGAGGAGGAATAAATATTTTATTTTCATAAGAGAATATCAAATATTTTTCGGAGGAGGGAAGTTTTTTGAGGAGGAGTGATTTCTTGTTGTTCTCTTCTTTTTTTCAGTCAAAATGCTCATGCTATAATCGTTCATAACACGACGCTCGTGATAAGAATATCCATTTTTTTTATTTTTTCTTTTGATTTTTTGTGAAACATAAGTGATTATTCTTCGATATCTTCAATATGCTCTACTTTTACACTTCGAGCATCCATGATGAGATAAGGTATAGTGATAATGAGCATGCCGCGTTCGATGGTGGCTCTGATAGTATCGAGTGCGAGATTTTCTGGGAGAATGATAGAGCGAGAAAAAGCTCCATAGAAACATTCCTTTACAGGAACCTTGTACGCTTCTCGATATATTTCTGGTTCTGGGCGATTACCAGAGATGGTGAGGACATTTCGAGAGATGGTCACATCGACATCACTTCGTGGTACACCAGCGAGAGGTGCGATAACGAGATATCACTCATGTGTCTCAAGTACATCTACAGCTATCTGACCGATATCTTCTCCGTGAGGTTCGTCACTCGACTCAATGGGTATCTCCCTATCGGTCATGTGGTGAGAATCGTGGTGGTTTGGTTTTTTGAGAAATTCGAACATAGTATGATTATAATTTTTTTGGTCTCTATGCAACATTTCCTGCAGAGACTTGCTGGAGTTTTTCTGTTTGCTCATGAGCTCAGAGGCTCATGACGATGTCATCTATATTACCCATCATAATAGAGGGGAGGTTTGAGTAGTTCTCACCTATACGGTGATCAGTCACACGATCTTGAGGAAAGTTATAGGTTCGTATTTTTTCACTTCGGTCACCAGTACCAACTTGCTCTAAACGAGCAGCACTTAACTCTTTATTTCTTTTTGCTTCTTCAAAAGCATAGACGCGAGAACGCATGATACCAAGGGCCTTTTCTCTATTTTTTATCTGTGATCGTTCGTCCTGACATTCGACAACAATCCCTGTTGGTATATGTACCATACGTACTGCTGATTCTGTTTTGTTGACGTGTTGACCACCAGCTCCACCTGCACGACTCACAGATATATCGAGGTCTTCATCACGTATTTGTACATCGAGTTCATCTACTTCTGGGAGAATCGCTACTGTGACAGTACTGGTATGGACTCGGCCCTTGTTTTCTGTTTCAGGGATTCTCTGGACGCGATGTGTACCACCTTCAAATTTGAATTTTGAATATGCGCCATCACCGATAACCTTCATAATAATTTCTTTTATTCCGCCTGCATCATTAAAGGATTCAGAGAGTATTTCAACTTGGAATTTATGTTTTGTAGCGAACAGTTTATAGCATTCTGCGAGCTCTGCTCCAAATAATCCAGCTTCATCACCACCAGCACCTGCGCGGACTTCTATGATGACATTTTTTTCATCATTTGGATCAGGCGGTATAAGGGCGATTTTTATTTTTTCTTCGAGGACTGGTATTTTTTCTTCCAATGAAGTGACTTCTACTTTTGCCATTTCTCTTAATTCTTCATCAGATTCTGTCAGGAGTATTTTTTTTCCTTCCTCGAGATCGTGAAAAGACTTTATATAATCAAGGTAGAGGCCGACTATGGCATCGAGAAACTTTTTACGAATCATTGTTTCCTTGAGTTTTTTCTGATCACTAAAAATACTTCCTTCCGCAAGGAGTGCTTCTATGGATTTACTTTCTTCGACGAGATTCGTCAGGTCAAATTTCATGGCCCTATACTATCGATTTTTTGGGGAAATCAAACTTACCGCGGAGGTAATTAATCGCTATATCTGTCATCTTGGGTTCGACTCACTCATGAATCCATTCATTGTTATCGACCACGAGATCAGCATATTGCTTATTGCTTTCAACATATTTGGTATAACCAGCCTGAACAAATGTGATATAGAAGAGGATATCATCAGCCATACCAGGTTCTCCCATATCAGAGCGAGCTTGTCCGCGACCCCAATCTCGGATCATACGACGAGCCATGCGATTTACGGCAGAGAGTTCGATAAATATGCTCACATCGGTGAGTGCACGGAGTCTCGGATCACAGAGACCAAAGAGTCCATCGAGGATGATAAAATCTTTTGGCTGAATGATTCGACCAGGTTTTCTCTGAGATTTGCCAGTAGGATTATTACCAAAGTCATACTCTGGAATCTGTACTTCTTGGCCATTTTTGAGTTGCTCTATGTGTTTTATTAGCAGATCAGTTTCGAGCGCTTCAGGAGTATCAAAGTTCTTGAATTTTTTTCCCTCAAAATCTACATAGAGATGTTTTGGGAACTCTGCGTCTGGATAATAATACATATCGTAGGGAATGGTATCGACTCTATCGGCACCAAAAGTTTCGATGATTTTTTCTGCAAGATAGCCTTTTCCAGAACCGCTTCAGCCAATGAGATTAATGAGGTACATAGTCTATAAAAAATTTAGAAAATCCTGGACCATCGATTCCATAAATCGGTCACGATCTACATCAGTGACGACGAAGGTATGAGTATTTGGTTGAGCAAAGTTACGGAGGTCGGTTACAGTCTGTCCACGAGTGAATTCTCCTTTAGTTTCTACACGAAGTGGGAGAAATTGGCCATGAA
>CAZRUI010000012.1:0-21775 GCA_964603225.1 uncultured Candidatus Peribacteria bacterium
CTCATCAGAAGGTTAAAATAGAGTGTTGTAAGATTTGGTGGATAAAAAGCGTCAGCTTTGAATCCAGCAGCATGCCAACGCATAAAGTCAGGCTTCATTCCATGAGCTACCCATATTGATTGTGAACCATTTTCAAAAGGTTGTAACATATCAATAATGCCGAGAGAAACCAGATATTCAGATCTGAGTTTCTCATCTGGAAAAAGTGCTTTGACTACTGGATGGTTCATGAGTTCCTTTAGACTTCTGTTTCCTCCACCAGACACTTCCTCATTTTGGTATATTCTTTTTTCGACTACCCCAACTACTTGTCATATATTTTCGGGGTCTCTGACTTTTGCAGCTCCATCTGAATCTTTTGAGACAGTAGAGTAGTCTACTAAATCACGACTTCTAAATTTTTCTTGAGAGGCGTCCACTATCTGTGCATTACCTTCTCTATCAATAAGTGTCATGGTTCGAGTGTTCCATCTACTTGTCCATTCTGGAGCATTTTCTATTGTGAGATGGCTGACTATATCTCGAGCGTTACTTCGTACAGCACTCATCAAGTTTCATACACTTTCAGAATGGAGATCAATAGATCATTTATCTAGTATAGCCTGAAGTGTATCTACTCTCATTTGAGCAAGTTCTTGCATGCTGAGTATATCGAAACTCTCTGGTGCTTTGTGAAGTTCGTGAGGTTTTTTAACTCTCCATGAAGCCATTCCTTTGCCAAATACTGTTAGTCCAGTTTTTGTCGGTTCGTAGCTGAGTGCATCTGATGTCGATTCGAGAGAAGGGAGAGACATATGTCCTCTATTATATAAATTATTTTATTGGATTCAAAAATGGAGCCACGAACGGGAATTGAACCGGAGAAGTGAGCAAACCTCACTTCGAGTGGTAATGGGTTCAATTAATTTTAATGGAGCCACGAACGGGAATTGAACCCGTGACCTCATCCTTACCATGGATGCGCTCTACCATCTGAGCTATCGCGGCATGGAGCTGATTATATTGTATGCATTATAATTGCAAAATTTTTTGCGTCTCGGAGTTTTTTTGTACAATGCCGCCTGTATGAAACTCTTTGTTTTTGATACCGAAACGACTGGATTTGTAGAACGAGAAGGTCCTCTCGAAGTGCAGCCATATATTGTCCAATTTTCAGGTATTCTTCTCGAACTCCAACCAGATAAAACTCTCAAGGAAATAGATCGTATTGATGCTTTTGTGAAGCCGCCTATTTCTATTCCTTTTGGTGCGAGTCAAGTTCACGGTATCTATGATAAAGATGTCGTCGATAAGCAAACAGTGGCAGAACAGATGGATACGTTTCTCTCGTACCTCAATCGAGCTGATATGGTGGTAGGACATAATATAGAATATGATGAATCTGTGATAAATTATGAGCTTCAACGTCTCGGCCGAAGAGGTGATTATCATCCTCAGAAAACGCTTTGTACCATGAAATCTACTGTTGATTTTTGTGCTATTCCTGGACGAGGTATTGGTTTCAAGTTTCCAAAACTGAATGAACTCTATAAGAAGCTTTTTTGAGAATATTTCGAAGGAGCGCATAGTGCCATCTATGATGTCGAGGCAACAGTTCGTGCACTCGAAAAACTCCTCCAAATGGAGGTAATTCAGGTGCAGGAAAATACGGTTATGAGACTCTTCTAACAGGAGTACGAGAAAAAAGCTCTCGAGTCAATAAACTCGGGTTGCGAATTCAGGAAAAAAGGTACACTAACTGCAAATATTTTAATTCCTCTTTTTATGCAATTTATAGCGAATAGAAAAAAGTTTTACATCATATCATGAATTGGATTCTTGATTTCATTTCTCGTCTTCTTTTTTGTACCAAAAAATTATGGTATCGACATGACTGGTGGTCTCCAGATAGAATATAGTGTTTCAAAACCAGTAGATGCAGAAAAACTCGCTGAAATACGTGAAGATATCTTGAAAAATTATATTTTTGATGCTCGAAGTGTTGTCTCTGATCTGCTTGTTTATACTGTTGATACTAGTTCTATCCGTATGGATGTCGGTCTGGTAGAAGAACTAGATGTAAAAAAATCTCAAAAAAGAACTGACGATATCCGACGCGCATTCCCAACATTTTTCACAAAACATGATGTCACCGTCACTGAGTCTTCATTTGTTTCTGTTGGTCAATCATTTGGTAAATTTGTTATTGATAGAGCTTATTTGACACTTACCATGTGTCTCATTGCCATTGCACTCTACCTCATGTATGCTTTCCGCCAATCTATCGAGGGAACCTCAAGTTTCACTTTTGGTGCTATCACACTTGTGACCTTGTTTCATGATATCATCATAGCTCCGGGTATTTTTATCCTTTTGTGATTATTCTTTCCAGAGCTCAAGGTGGATACGTTCTTTGTAACAGCTCTCTTGACGACTCTGGGCTACAGTATCAGTGATACGATTGTCATCTTGGATCGTATTCGTGCGAATTACAAAGATAAAAAATCAAGCGATAAACGATCTACAAAGCAGATTTTCGAAGACTCTATTCAGGTAAGTCTCAGACGTTCTCTCTATACTTCTATGACACTCGTCATGGTTCTGTTGGCTATGCTTTTCTTTGGTCCAAGTGCACTCCTCGGATTCACAACCCTTATGCTCCTCGGTGCTATCGTGGGGACATACTCATCTATCTGTATAGCAGCGCCTCTTCTCTACGATATCAACAAAAATATATAATCTATGGACAACCGATTTCGACGTGAGCAAAATCTGTCTCAGTCTCATCATAAAAAACATACATCTCACAAGGAGACTCATTTTCAGGGAAAAGAAAAGCAAGATCCTTCTGCTTTTGTACAGTATTTTCTGAATTCTTACAAAAAAGTCAGAAAGTATCATGTTTTGAGGGATACACTCCTGCTTTCGATTGTCCTCTTTTCTGTGCTCTTAACTGTTTCATGGGCACTCCCTCGTGTGTTTTCATTTCATTTTGATGCAAGTAGTATTTTGAGCATGTTTCAGCCCTCTATTTCTTCTGAGGTAAATACTGAAGATGAAACGGGTGATGTTAATATTCTGATTCTCGGGCGTGGAGGGAGAGAAAATGACGCTCCTGACCTCACGGACTCTATTATCCTCGGACACTATAACAAAGAACAAAATAGTTTTGTTACTGTCTCTGTTCCGAGGGACTTGCTCATCCAGTCCAAAATTCTCTGAAGAGTGAAAATCAATGAGGTATACCCAGGAACTAAAAAAGCTCTCTGAGAAGAGGCTGCTATGAACCATCTTCTCGAAATAGTGAGTCAGATTACTGGCAAGGAAATTCGTCTCTATGCAATGATTGATTTCAATGGATTTCGTAAACTCATTGATGCTGTTGGTGGTGTCGATATCGAAGTCCCTGAGCGACTCTATGATCCTGAATATCCTACCAAGAATTGGGGATATACTGTTGTGGATATTCCTGTTGGCTTACAGCACTTCGATGGTGATAAAGCTCTCAAGTATTCACGTAGTCGCCATACTACGAGCGACTTTGATAGATCACGTCGACAACAGTTGGTTATCCAGGCTCTCAAGGATAAGCTCACTTCTCTCGATGTCCTCTCTTCGCCAAAAAAAATTGAGAGTATCTACACTGCTGTAGCTGACTCTGTTCAGACAAATATGTCTCTGAAAGATATATTTAAGATGGCGAAAATCAGCTCAAAGATTGATAAAGAAAATATTTATAGTCATGCTCTCGATGTGTCTTGTTTTGATGCACTTCGTCTGTGTCATCCAGGATGATTGATTTATAGTCCTGAGAGAGAATTATTTGGTGGTTTATCTGTTCTTCTTCCGAAAAAAGCAAGTCCGAGTGTGATTCATACCTATGATGCTATTCGATTATTCGTTGCTATCATTACACACTATCCATCCCTCTCAAAGAACCCATGAATTGCTGTCGTAAATGCCTCTGGAAGAACAAATCTTGCGCTCTCTATTGGCCTCAAACTCAAATCTGTCGGTATACCTGTTGATGAAACACAAATAAAGAATCAAAAAGAGAAAGTTGAAAAGACTTTTATTCGTTATAATTCATCTATAATAAAGCCAGACAATGCTCTTCTGGGTGCTATTACTCTCGCATTTTCTGGGGAAAAACGTCCTGCAACTGATGCAGAAAAAACAACCATGGTGAGCCCCTATGAACTTGTTTTAGGGAGTGATGCTTCTCTTTATTTTCAATAAATTATGTATTCTCGTCGTAGCCATCTTCGTAGACAACTTCTCGCTGGTACTTCTCGCTGGTACCGTCTCAAGCATATTATCCATGACCCGCATGCTCGGCTCTGGTCAGGTATTGTATTGGGCGTTGGCTTCCTCTTGTTTTATGCGATTTTTCTTTTTGGGATGCCATCTATTTCTGATATTGAGACATCGTTCAAGGAGAGTAGTATTATCTACGATAGAGAAGGAAATCAGCTTTATACTATCTATGGTGGGGATGAGAATCGACAGTACGTTCCTTATGATCAGATCTCTCCAAACATAGTCCATGCTCTCGTAGCAATGGAAGACCAACGGTTTTTCACGAATATCGGATTTGATATAGTTGGTATTACTCGCTCTGCTATCACCTGTGCTATGGGCGGTCGATGTTCTGGTGGTTCTTCTCTGAGTCAACAATTGATCAAAAATACGCTCCTCATGAATGAGAGTCTCTATCGTCGAAAAATACAAGAAATCATCCTCTCTCTCCAGCTCAACATACGTTTTTCAAAAGAAAAAATCCTCGAACTCTATCTCAATAAGATTTCTTTTGGTTCCAATTCATATGGCGTAGAACAGGCTTCTCGTCGATTCTTCGGTAAACCATCAAAAGATGTAACCATCCTCGAATCAGCTATTATTGCTTCTCTTCCAAAAACCCCTACAGGTTACAATCCATATTCTCGCCGTGACCGTCTGATGGGTCATGTCTATTATCATGATGTGAAGGGAACACAAGAGGATATTGTTAAAGTTGACCCCCTTAGCAACCCTCAAATGTTTGATGCTTTTAAGCAAGCCTTTTCAAAAATTCAATTTACTACTGAGCGATGATTTACTCGAGTGTGTGGTCTTGGGAGTTTTCAAGGCAAAGACCCATTTGAAAAAAAGATTGGCGCTGACTGTCTCACTGTTGCAAAAAAGGATCTCATGGAATTCCTCAACAGTCTCCAGCTCCCATCAACAGTAACACAGGAGTGATCAACAGCCTCAGTATTTATAGAGTACGAAGCTGGGCGCAAAGATCGTGTCCTCATGCGCATGTATGAAGATGGTTATATCAATGATACAGAATACAAGGATGCTATACTCCAGGGTTTAGATTATAAATTTCAGGATCCAAAAGAGTCTATCAAATACCCTCACTTTGTATTCTATGTAAAAGACTATCTCGTGAGTCTCTATGGCGAAGATTTCTTTCAACAAGGTGGATGGAAAATCTATACAACGATTGACCCAAAACTTCAGGATAAGGCAGAAGAGCTCATCGAATCATATGCTCTATCAACATTTAAGAGCTATGGTATCAATAATGGTTCTATGGTTGCTCTTGATACAGTCAATCGTGATGTCGTAGCGATGGTGGGGTCACAGGATTATTTTAACAAAGATATCGATGGTGAGGTCAATATCATGACTTCTCTCAAACAGCCAGGCTCGAGCATGAAGCCGCTTATTTATGCTCGTGCATTTGAGAAAAATGCTCTCAGTACTGATACGCCAATATTTGATGTGGAGATGAACTTCGGCACCTATAAGCCAAAAAACTTTGATGGTGAATTCCTCTGACCGATGACTATCCGTACAGCCCTCGATGCTTCTCGAAATATTCCTGCTATCAAGATGTACTACATGGCTCTTCAGAACTCAGGAAATGATGGAGTTCAGCAAGAACATGACCTCGTCGGATATCTCCAGGGTCTCGGTCTCACTACTATTGAGAAACGCGAAAAAAATAATCTCTATGGCCCCCCTATCGCTCTCGGTTCTGCAGAGGTCCGTGGTATTGATTTTGCTGCTACTTATGCTGCTCTCGCAAATAATGGTCAACTCGTTCCTCCAAATCCTATTCTCAAAATATTTGATCCTCAAGGAAATGAAATAAAGATAGAACCTGCGACGCCAAAACAAGTGATTTTACCAGCTGCGGCATATATGATTACTCATATTCTCTCCGACAATGGTGCCAGACCAGAAGGATGGAATTATTTCCTTGCTCTTGCTGGAGGACGAAAAGCTGCTGTCAAAACTGGTACATCAAGTAAAAAAATATGAGAAAATACTCTCCCGCGTGATCTCTGGACTATTGGTTATACACCGCAATATACGACAGCTGTGTGGACTGGTAACACTGACGGTAAGCCTGCAAGTGCTCGAGCCAGCGGTATGGAATCAAGTGCTCTTATCTGGAAAAAATTCATGGATTTTGCTCACGAAAAACTTCCGAAACAAGATTTCGTTCGTCCGTCAGACGTTGAAGGTAGCGGTCAATTCCTCTATATCAATGGTAAAAAACCTGAAGTCCTCAAAGGATTTACGCCAGAAAAAATCCAAGTGGATTCTCTCTGTGGAGGTCGTGTCAGTGAGACAACACCGAAAGAAGCTATCAAAGATGCTGTGATTCTCGATAAAGCATTCCCAATCGAGGATAGCTATGCAAACTGGCGTGAACCAGTTGATGCTTGGCTCGGAAGTGAGAAGGGAAGACTCTATCTCATCGAAAAACTCGGCCTCACAGAAGATATGATGATGGTGGTCGCGAAGCCAGAAAATATATGTGACCGTCCTGCTGAGAGCGTTCCTCAGTTTACATCGACACTCACAGATAATATGCAGCTCTTCTCTGGTATTTATCCAGTAGAGATTGATTATCAGTCAACCAATCCTATGAAAGAAGCACAGATTCTCATCAATGATAAAATCTATCGTACTATCAACCTCAACAATCAGAAACAAGGCAAGGCAAAGGCAGAATTTAGTGTCAGCCGTGCTGATGGATTAGATCAGATAGTAACTCTCAGAGTAGTTGATACATTTGGCTATAGCACATCTCGTAACTACCAGATAAAAATCCTCGACAAGGATGCTGTTAACCCAGTTATCAAAACTGATAATCCAACCACGATGAACGTCAAATCTGGCCAACAAATTACTCTCTCTGGTACTATCAACGACGAAAGTGATGTTTCAAAGATTCAGATATTTGTGAATGATGTTATCTACGGTACGCTCCAAGGGGTCAAGAAATATAACTTTACTCTCAAAACACCTGGTGATCTCGCTCCTGGAAAACATATTATCACGATTCAGGTCACTGACTTTCAGAAGAATATAACGACTCAGGTGCACACAGTAAATGTGCAATAGGATTAACTCATTTTAGTATTGAGCTTCTCTTCTACGAAAGCTCTTTCTTTCGCGAATTTTTCGCGAACAAGTGTCTGGAGTTTTTCTGGATTCTGAATACCAGATTTTTGTCATATGAGATCTGGATGGAGGAGTTCGCCGTGTGTGACTTTTTTCTTTCCATTTTGTGTTGTCTTGAGCGTGAAATTATAGAGTGGCTGTTCGACGAGAGTTTGAGGAGTGAGATTGGTATCAATATTTGGAGCGAGCATTTTTGCATCGGTTGATCCTACATGAAATACTGCCATATTGCCGACATTTCCCATGATAGCATCCATGAGTTGTGTTGAGACTTGATTGATGTATTGATGAGCGATTACGAGACCGAGACCGTATTTACGAGCTTCGGAGAAAATATCCGAGAAGCTATCAGTTGCGAAGTTCTGAAATTCATCGACATAGAGACGAAATGGTTCACGCTTTTCTGGCTCGATCGATGCACGACTCATGACATCGAGTTGGAATTTGCTGACGAGGAGCGATCAGAGCATCTCGCTCACATCTTCCCCTATTTTTCCTTTTGAGAGATTTGCTAAAAATATTTTCTTATTATCCATGATCCAACGTGGAGAGAAGCCAGATTGTGGCTGACTCACGATATTACGGATGAGTGGTACTGAGAGAAATTGTCCGACTTTGTTGAGTATGGGGCTCACTACTTCTGTTTGTTTTGTGCTGCTGAGACTATTAAATTCATCTGCCCAAAATCGACGAAGAAAAGGATTGGTCACCTTGGCTATATAGTTTCGACGAAATTCTTCATCGGAGAGGAGGAGAGTGAGATCGAGGAGGGTGCTCCCATCACGTTCCAGGAGGGTGAGTGTGGCATTTCTGAGGACATATTCGAGTCGAGGCCCCCAGCTGTAGCCAAATATCTTTTTGAACACGCCAACAATAGAGCTGGCAATCAGAGAAGGGAATTGGTGATGTGTATTTTCGAGGATATTGAATCCAATAGGATATTCGACATCGGTCAGATCAAAGAGGACAACGTCATTACTGCGAGATTTTGGTATCTGATGGAGTATTTTGTCATAGAGGTCACCATGTGGATCGATAAGTCCGACGCCTCGTCCAGCCTCTATATCCTGGAGTATCATCCGCTCAAGCATCGTTGTTTTGCCGCTTCCAGTCATGCCTACGACGAGCATATGACGTTTGAGTGCCTCAGTATGCACTGACACAACTTCATTTTGATCTGATGTGAGACCGAGTACGATTGCTTCCGCTGTATCTGACTCTGTTGATACTTTAGGTATTATTTTCTCTGGAACAGGCTCTATTTTTTTTGTTTTTTCAGGGATAACCACTGTTTTGATTGTCTCTTCTTTTGGTCATACATCTTCTGGATGTATCTGGACTGTGTGTTCTTCTTTTGATTTTTTTATGTCTTTCTTCTCTGGCTCTACTGGTATGATTTCCTTTTCTCCATCAGATAATTCTTCCCCTAAATCCTTATCCGTGAAGAGAAGAGTCAAAAAACGCTGCATGTTGGATATTTTCTTATTCACAATCTTATATTACATATAATAATAAAATTATGTATATGTCAAATATTTAAAAAGAGCATGTTTTCTTGTTCTGTATCAAAAAAACCTCCACATTTGTGGAGGTTTTTTGAGAGATTATGCTTAGTTTGAGATAGTATCTCCGCTCAAGATATTGAAAATGAGGTTTGTGAGTGTCCAAGCGAAGAAAATAACGACGATACCAATAACGGCATTGATGATGATCTTCTTTCCTGCTTCTTTCCCTTCATCTTCTGCACCAGAAGTGAGGATTTTCCAACCACCCCAGAGAGCCATACCGACCATGACGAGACCGAGCAGAGTGAGGAGTCCTTTTACAAAAGTCTGGATAGTAGCAATGGGATCACCAGTGTTTGGGCCCTTGAGACCGTCATCAATACGATCGAGACCTGGTTCTATTTCAGCGAGAGTCATGCGAGCAGTAGCGAGAGTACCGATACCGACGTACATATAACGTTTGAGTGCATTCATAGGATGCGATTAGTAATTAAATACACTCTCAGTATAGACTAAACAGCTATTTGATGCAAATTTTCCCTCTAGACAAAAAATGATTATATCATCTTATTATCTGCGAGGCTTTCGTAAGAGGTAGTACTGTATCATTGTACGTATATTTTTTTTGTCGGCTGGTACTGTTCGTGAGATAGACAGTAATATCCCAGCGGCGAGCAGCATCATCAGGAGAGAAGATCCACCATAGCTCACAAATGGGAGAGTGAGTCCTGTATTTGGGAAAATGCTCAGATTTACGCTAATATTTACTATCATCTGCCAAAAAATCCAGACAGTAATACCAAAGGCGACAAATCTTCCAAAATTCTCGTCACAAAAAGAAGCAATAATGAATCAGCGATAGATAATAGCCAGATAGACACATATGATGATAAAGGCTCCAACGAATCACAATTCTTCCGTAATAATCGAGAAAATAAAATCTCCTTGTGGTTCGGGGAGGTACCCGTATTTCTGTACAGAATCACCAAAACCTAAGCCAAAAAATCCACCACTTCCGATAGCAATGAGCGCTTGTTTGTTTTGATGATGCATAGTGTTATTTTCTATGGCAGAACGATTTGATTGGAAAAATGTATTTACTCGGTCATAAATGTAGGAAAATTGGCCTTTATCGGCTGGATTATCATATTTTCCCAGTGCATAGAGGAGCGATGCTCAGACGAGTCATACGAGTCAGAGTATGAGGATAATGCGAATATTTCCTCCAGCTATGAAGTAGATACTCAGTGCTATGGGTACTATAATGAGCAGCGCTCATAGATCGGGTTGTAAGAGAACAAGAAAGCAGGGGAGCCCAATAATGCCCAAAAATGGAATAAATCCATCAGAGGTATTTCCGAGAAAATTCTTATATTTTGTACAAAATGCAGCTGCAGAGAGGATAATTGAGAGCTTGAGAAATTCCGTTGGTTGGAGCGAAAAAGGTATCCCTGGGATATCAAACCATCACCGTGCACCGTTAATCTTGACTCAAAAAATGAGTACGAGTAGGAGTAGGGATATGACGATGACGCTGATGACTTTGACATGTTTTTTCCACCAGAGGTAGGGTATCTTGATAGCGAAGACCATGGCACACAGACCTATACCAGCTTGGAGGATGTTTCGGAGGATAAAACGCCAGTTATTTGGTTCTGCGATGCTCCCAGCTTCTACGAGTCGTTTTGTGATACGATAGGAATCGTATACGCTGACTGAACTAATCATGACTGATCAGAAGAGGACGAGGAATAATACGAGAAAAAGGAGAGGGTAGTCTATGTCTTTGTGTTCCATGCCTCTTACTCTAATGTCTTTTTGAGAGAGGGAAGAGGTCGTCTCTTGATGAAGTGGTGTATTTACTTCTTATACATCTTTCTCTGTTCCGGCATTTTGAGTGAACCCCTGTTTTTCATACATGAGGAGGGCTGCACGAGAGAGACGGAAATTGGTCTTGTTTCCTACATATTTTCCCTTTATGGCTGACATACATTTGATGATATTTTCATGCCAGTTTGTCTGTGAAGAAGCATAGATAGGACCAATAGGATTTCCCCACCCTGAGAGCTGATCGACTGTCGTGTATCCGCCGAGCCATGTATTATTGACGACTGAGCTAATTGCACGTACTCCACTTCGTGGGTCAGCATAATCACGTCGTGCGCCACTATCGGTATTTCATACATTTCCGATATTCCCATCAGTTGTGAGATTTTTACCGAGAGTACTCTCCGCTAATCAGACACAGAGAACAAATGTTGGGTCTATACTTTCTGCGATGCTTTCTTCGACCCAGACTGTTCTATCTTGGAAATCCTTGCTTGCATAGGTTGAGAGGAGTTTTTCTTGCCGTTCTGCTTCTGTCGAACCAGAGAGATAGAAGAATCCAATTGTTTTCTGGAGAGATTCTACATCCACTGTTTTCTTATTTTTTTTGTTATCATCGATGTATTTCCAGCCATATCGTGCAGGTATGATATCGGCTGAGAGGGAACTGAGATCTATTTTTTCGAGTGGATCACTAAGAGTGCCATTTTCATACAATTCTATATGAACATTATTTTTTCCACTGTGTTCCATATATTCTCTCGAAGTCGCGATTATATCGCCCCCTTTAACTCGAGAAAATAGTGCTGCATCTCCAGGAACGACACCGATATACATAGACATAAATCCACCTGGATGCTTGACGATGACTATACCAGGAAAGTCACTTGTTGGGTGTTGTTTCATGAGGACGTAACCATTTGCCATAGCTCTGACAGGCATACCAGCATCGACGAGTATATCGACTCACTCATGGTGTTTTTCTGTTTGGTGAAAGAACTTCTGATCTCGGAAATGATATCCGAATCCTTTTTGAGGCATTACGGGCCATGACCAATTATCAACTACTGTTCCACTTGAGACGAGTTCTTTTTCGGCTCGGATATATCCACGAATCCATATACAAACAGCAGTTTTTTGCGCATCACAATTGTATTGCGCTATTTTCTCTTGGAGATTTTTTTCATATTCTGCGAATTTGGTTTCTATTTTGGTGGCGATAGATTTTTTCTTGATAGCTACTTTTTCTATTTTTCTCTGGAGTCCTTGTTCAGCAATAGTCTGGGAGAGGACTTCTTTTTTCATTTCTTGTGTATCTTTGAGTTCTTCTTGGTAGTTTTCGAGTCGTGTGATGATGCGATTTTTTGCTGCTATTTTTTTATTCTTTGATTCACTGAGCTTTGAGAGTTGTTCTTCTATTGATTTCTGTCTTTCGAGAAGCTGCGAAGCACTATCCTGGAGTGAATTTAGTGCATCTTTCTGAGAGAGTTGTGTGCCAAATGTTTTTTCAAAAATCATCCCATAGAGTGACATGCTCGCTCGCTCTTCTATCTGTGCTTTATATTCATCGACGAGCATTTTTCGTATATAGGTCTTTGTTTCTTCTTGGCGTTTTTTTATTTGGAGTATTTCCTTATCGAGAAACGCTATTTCTTCTTCGAGCTGCTTTTTTTGCTCATTACTCGATGTTATATTCTTCTCGACGTCATACTGCAGCTGGTCTATTTTTGCGACGTATTCTTCGAGGTCTTGTCGAGTCTGTGAGAGAAGCGTCTTGGACTCGAGGAATGTTTGTTCCATATCGGCAAATCTCTTTTCAGAATATGAAAGCTCATAGAGATCCTGTTGTACAGCATTTATATCAGTGATGATAGATGCTTCGGGCATATTTTTCATCCACCATGATTGTGTTTTATTACTCGTGGTAGTTTCAGCGTCAGAAAATGTGATATGACCTAAACAAGCAGAAAGTGCAAGGAAAAGAATCAAAAAATATTTGTACTTCATATAGAAGCAGATTATCATATTGTTATATTTTTAGCAACTTTTTCTTCTTATTTTCTCTATGTTCAAGAACTTCACTCCAGAGTACAAAGGTTATCTTCTCACTGCGGAAAACTCAGCCAAACAGCAAGGATTCTCTACATTGGAATCTGTTGACATTATCATGGAAATACTTCGTTCCAAAAAATGACACGTCTATGCCATTTTCAATGATTTTGGTATCAATGAAAAAGTCTTTCTTGATGTGATGACACATCCGAAATTCGCTCCGCTCGTCAACCGTAGTGGTGAATATACTGGTATTTCTGAGCTTCTTCGTAATGTTATCGTCGCCAGTGTCAAAGTAGCAGCAAGTTTTGAGAAAAAATCTATTGGTATAGAGGATTTCCTCCTCGCGCTTATCAAGCAGAATAATTCATGGTTTCTCGATTTCCTCGATTTTATCCGTATTAATGTCCGTGATTTTGAAGGTGCTCTCGTTGACTTCAATCGTTCTCAAACTGGTACAACCGGTGGCACTCCTGATCTCGGAAAAATCATGAATGTCCTCGAACAAGGACTCTTATCTGGTGTAGCGATGGAAGATGTAGAACAAAATCCAGTGTTTTCTCAAATGAGTCAAAATAGCGATCAGAATCAAAAACGTCAGGAGAGTCAGACTCCAGCACTTGATTTCTTCTGTACTGATATCACCAAAGAGGCCGCAGAAGGGAAGATAGACCCTATCATCGGACGTGAAAAAGAAATTGACCGACTTATCTCTATTCTCAATCGTAAGACTAAAAATAATCCTGTTCTCACGGGTGATCCAGGTGTTGGTAAAACTGCGGTCGTCGAAGGACTTGCTCGTCGTATCTCGGCAGGAGAAGTACCTTTTGCGATGCAACATAAGCGACTGCTTGTTCTCGATATGACTTCACTTGTCGCTGGTACGAAATATCGCGGTGAATTCGAGGTACGTATGAAGCAGGTTATCGAAGAGGCGACAAAGCTCGAAAATGAAGTAATTCTCTTTATCGATGAAATCCACACCATTATCGGTGCTGGTGGCTCAGAGGGTATGCTTGATGCAGCTAATATCCTCAAACCAGCGATGGGTCGAGGAAAGATTCGTATTATTGGTGCGACAACTCTCTCTGAATATCAGAAATATATCGAAAAAGATGCAGCTCTCGAGCGACGATTTCAAAAAATAGAAGTTGATGAACCAACCAAGGCTGTGGCAGCAGAGATTATACGAGGGCTCAAGACCACTTTTGAGGACTATCACAATCTCGTCATCGAGGACGATGCTATCGATGAAGCAGTAGAGCTCTCAGTCCGTTATATGACTGAGCGTTTTCTCCCCGATAAGGCTATCGATCTCATCGATGAGGCATGTAGTGCAAAGAGTATGACCTATGTGCACGCAGAAGATGAGATAAAGACCCTCAAAATGGAAGCTGAGAAACTCCAAAAAGATATTCAGGATTTCGTTACCTCTCAGCAATATCACAAGGCTTCTCGAGCAAAAGATCAACTCTCTGAAATAGAGAATACAATTCGAGAAAAACGCAGAAAAATCACTATTCCTCGAGAAAAACGTCATCATATCTATTCAACGGATATTCAAAAAGTCGTCCACGATATCACTGGTGTTCCCATGAAGACACTTTCTGCCGAGGATATTAAAAAGCTCCAAGATCTTGAAAAACATATGGGCACAAAAATCATCGGCCAAGATGATGCTATCAAATCTATTGTTTCTACGATTAAGCGATCTCAAGCCGGCATATCTGATCAGAGACGTCCGCTCGGAAGTTTTCTCTTCTTATGACCAACGGGTGTCGGTAAAACTGAGCTTGTGAAAGTCCTCGCTCGTGAATACTACGGTGATGAAAAAGCTCTCGTGAAAATCGATATGTCAGAATTTTCTGAACGACACTCTGGTTCGAAACTTATCGGTACCACTGCAGGTTTCGTAGGATACGAAGAAGGTGGTATGCTCACAGAAAAAGTCCGAAGAAAACCGTATTCAGTTGTTCTCTTCGATGAGATAGAGAAAGGCAATACTGAGATATTTAATCTCCTCCTCCAAATCATGGAAGATGGTGTTATCAGTGATGGAAAAGGGCGAAAAGTGAACTTCAAAAATACCATTATCGTGATGACCTCGAATATCGGTTCAGAAGAATTCACGACCAATGCCACCAAAATTGGTTTTGATGTTTCTGAGGCAACGAAGGATAGAATTATTGATGATTTTGAACAAATCGAAGGGAAAGTCGTCAAAAGTCTCGATGAATACTTCTCTCCAGAATTTATAAATCGTATTGATAAGGTGGTTGTCTTTCATCCTCTCGATACAAAGGTGATTAAAAAAATTATCACTCTCCAGCTTACAGAGCTCCAAAAACGTCTTACCGGTCTCGGTGTGACGCTCGAATGGGGTGCGCCTGTTGTCGAGAGAATCTTAAAAGATACTTATAATCCAGAATTTGGTGCCAGACCGGTTCGTCGCTATGTTCAGACAAAAATCGAAGATGAAATTGCTGACCGTATGATTGGGCAAAAGGTTACCTCTGTGAAAGTAAACAATGCAAAAAAAGAGGGATTTGAGTTTGAGGTAAAATAAAACTATTTATACATCCCAAGCTGTTCTTTTTCGTTTTGTATCAGCATAAAACCAGCTATTCACATTAGGGAAATTAATACTCAGAAAACTGCATGTACAAGCCGCAAAAAGAGAAGATGGTCTGATTTTTGCAAAGGTTTCTGTAAAATATCTTTTAGTTCATTGATGGCCATTTTTTGCTCTTCTGTTTTTGCGATAGTTTTTTCATGTTTTTTTAATTTTTCTAATAATCTTGAGTTGTTCCAAGAAATCAAAGCAATAGCTACTTCATTTTCCCATAAAGGTATTCAAGTTTTATTTTCATGCGCGGTGCTTTCTTCGGTGAGATTATTAACACTTTTTCATTTACTTGTTGATATTTCTGCATTTTTTCACAATGTAATTTCTGCTACTTTTTGCGTCACTCAATTTGTTTGCAGAATATTTTTATGAATCGTAAAAGTCCCTTCGGATACAAGGCTTATAGCTGCCAGGACTCACAATGCTCCTGCTGTTGTTTTTATGCTTTCTTTCATTTTATTTATTATATTTTAAATATTAATTTGTCAATTATTCAAAAAAATATTCCTTTCAAAAAATCACAAAACTTCATACAATAGCCATAATCAATCATCTTTATGACTTCTTCAGATCCACATGATGAGCGTTCAGTTCGTCTGCAAAAACTTCATGCACTCCGTGCATTGGGTGTTAAACTGTATCCCGATCGTTTCTCGGGAAAACAGGACATTAACAGTATTCGTCAGCATGCAAAAAAGAATCTTCGTACTATAGAGGAGATTATTCCTGGCCCAACAAATGATATCCATACTGCTGGTCGTATCATGCTCGTTCGTAGCTTTGGGAAATTGATATTTGGTACACTCCAGGATTATTCTGGCCAGATTCAATTCGCTCTTTCGAAGGATTTTTGTCTCCTCTCTCAGGATGGTGGAGAGCTCCATGAAATCTGAAAAGACCCAGTGTCGGCATTTAAAATCTTTGAAAAGTATATTGACCGTGGTGATATAATCGGTATTCACGGAGAACTCTTTATGACACACAAGGGCGAGCTCACTGTCTTTGTACGTTCGTTTCAGCTCCTCTCAAAGGCATTTCTTCCACTCCCAGAAAAATTTCATGGTCTTGCTGATGAAGAAACTATCTATCGTAAACGATATCTCGACATGATTACCGAGAAGACATCGTACGATCGGATGGTATTTCGTTCTCGATTTGTTCAGAAACTTCGTGAATTTTATTACCGTGAAGGATTTATCGAGGTTGAGACTCCGACGCTTGGAAATAGTGCTTCTGGGGCTCTTGCTCAGCCATTTACGACACACCATGAAGCAACTGATGCGGATCTTTATCTCCGTATAGCGCCTGAGACATCACTCAAAAAATGTACTGTTGGTGGCATGGAAAAAGTTTTTGAAATCGGTAAATCGTTTCGTAATGAAGGACTTGATCCATCACATCTCCCAGAATTTACCTCTGTTGAGCATTATGCTGTATACTGGAACTATGAGGATAATATGGATTTCACGGAACGAATGTTTAGCTATATCCTGGATGAACTCATGGATGGGAGTAAAAAAGTCGAAATCATCAATTCAAAATGAGAAAAACATCTAGTGGATTTTTCTGGTAAATGGCCACGACGCTCTATCTGTGACCTCATCCAAGAGCACTCTGACATCAATATCTATGAAGAAAATACACTCGAGAAACTCCAAAAAGCTATCCAAAAAGCTGGTATTCAGATAGACGGTATGATGAAGCTCTCACATGGAACACTTATCGATAAGCTCTATAAAAAAGTAGCCCGACCTCATATCATCAATCCGACCTTTGTCATTCATCAGCCTCTTGTACTCTCGCCACTGGCTCGTCTCAACGATACGAATCCGACGATTGTCGATCGATTTCAGCTCTGTATAAATGGTTGGGAAGTGACGAATGCGTATTCTGAGCTCGTAGATCCAATTGATCAGGATGAGCGATTCAAAAAACAACTCGATGCCAAAAAAGCAGGGGATGATGAAGTAGCTATGCCAGATGATGACTTCGTCGCGGCTATGGAGCACGGTATGCCTCCTCAATCTGGTTTTGGTATGGGTATCGACCGTATCGTCGCCCTTCTCACAGCACAACCAAATCTCCGAGATGTTGTGTTATTTCCACTCGTAAAAGATAAAAATCCAAAAATTGAATCTCCAGTGAGTGTGAAATCTCCAGAAAAAAAGACCCCCTCGTCTGAGAAAAGTGACCCACATAGCCACATAAAAATCAACCTACCAATTGTTGAAGAGACTCTTGCAAAATACTCTACGACGACAAAGGATCATAATCTTACCGTCGGTCGATGTATGCGCTATTTTGCTCAAAAACTCGGAAAAAATGCTGACTACTGGTATGCTGTCGGTGTCCTCCATGATGTAGATTGGGATATCGTCGAAAAAGATGCAGCACGTCATTGTGGCGAATCTCTCGCACAAATCCTCGCGGAAATGAACGCTCCAGAGTGAATGCTCGAGGATATCCGCTCTCACTACGAAGAAAAATTCCCAGAGCACGGACTCGATACACTTCTCCGAAAATACCTCGCTTCCGTCGATGAGCTCTCAGGATTTATCTGGGCATGCTCTCGTATGACACCAAATAAATCTCTTGATGAAGTCAAAGTGAGTTCAGTTATGAAAAAACTCAAGGATAAGAGCTTCGCTGCTGGTGTCAGTCGTGACCACTGCCGTCGCTGTGAGACACTTCTTGGAATCAGTTTAGAGGATTTTATTCCTCAGATAATAGAGGGGATGAAGAATAATTAATCAATATCTAGCTTATTAATTTGTTCTCTTAGTCTCTTTTTCTCTTCCAGATCGATTCATGCATATTTTTCTGCATCTCTAATATGTTCAGGCAGGAGTAAGCCTTGTCTCTGATTTAAATATGATAATCTGGCAATAAATTTCTTTAATTTTGGTTGATTTTCTAGAAATACTTGGATTTTTTTGATAATATCTTCGATCTTTTTTTTCTCATCTTCTTTTGTTTCAAAAGGAGTGTTTTTTCTCAGTATTTTTAATGATTTTGTTATATCAGTTTGGTTTGCAGATTTGTTCCAGTGCAATTCTAGCATACCTTCTCAGATTTTATTTTTTTTGTTTCTTTCTAAAACTCACTGCATGGCGAATCATACGAGGAAATGAAATATCCTTTCTTTTGGGGTTAATTTTCAGAAAAATATTGGAGCTAATTGATGAGGGATTATTGATAGTCATTCATACCCTAATATCCTGAGACGTGGATCTATAATTTGTAATACAATCCTACCAGTTATTCGTGCAAGAGCGGTGTGTCATGACTCGTGGTATGATATGCTCCTTAAGATTTCTTTTTCAGAAATATGGCTATCAAGTTCAATATTACCTTTATTTTCTCAATTCATAAGAAAATTGTAGCATACTATTTTCCTTCTTTCAAAGGAAATATTGTCATATTATGAAAAAAGATACAATCAGCACATATGAAATACGAAATAGTTATCGGTCTTGAGACCCATGTCCGTGTTGGTTCGATTACGAAGATGTTTGGTGGAGAACCAAATGCTGTCGCTCTTGAACGCGATCCAAATATCAATATAGGACCTGTTTCTCTCGGTCTACCTGGGGCTCTCCCAATTCTCTCTGAGGGTGTGGTGGACCTCGCAGTTCGTGCATCTCATGGACTCCGCATGACCGTGAATACGTTTTCTCAATTTGACCGAAAGAGCTATTTTTATCCTGATCTCCCGATGGGATACCAGATTACACAGCTGTTTCATCCTATTTCTGAGCATGGACATCTCGATGCTTTTGTGGGAGATGAGCTCAAGCGATTTAAGATCCGCCGAATTCATATCGAGGCTGATGCTGGTGGTTCGAAACATTCTGTGACGAAGTCTCTGATAGATTTTAATCGTGCAGGCAGTCCCCTGATGGAAATAGTCACAGAACCTGATTTTCGCTCGAAAGAAGATGTCCTCGAATACCTTAAAGAACTCCAGAAAATCATGCGATTCACTGGTGCGAGTGATGCTGATATGGAAAAGGGTCAGCTCCGTTGTGATGTAAATATTTCTCTTCGACCAGAGGGGAGCCATGAGCTCCGAAACCGTGTGGAACTCAAGAATCTTAACTCATTTCAACAAATCGGACGCGCTATTGATGCGGAAGTAAAACGGCAAATCGAAATCTATGATGAAAATGGTACTGTCGATCAGGAAACGCGCGGCTGGGATGATGATGCAGGGGAGAGTCACTCTCTTCGTTCCAAGGAAGATGCCATGGACTATCGCTACTTCCCAGAACCTGATTTACCCCCTCTTGTCATTACACAAGAGTATATCGATGAACGCAATATCGCAGAGCTCCCTATTGATCGTCGTCTCAAATATTTGAACGAATGGAAGCTCCTACCTGATGATGCACGTATTCTTAGTTCTGAAAGAGCTATGTCCGATTTCTTTGAAAAAACAGTTTCACTCACGAATGAACCAAAAAAATCCGCTTCACTGATTCTCACGGTTATTCTTTGAATCCTCAAAAAAGGTGATGAAGAAATCGATTTTTCTACGCTCAGAATCACTCCAGAGGCATTGGCTCGTGTCGTAAATATGCTCAAGGCTGACGAGATTTCATCTACCAATGCGCAGGAAGTGGTTAAAACACTTTTGAACGAAGGTGGCGATCCAGACGCAATAGTTGATGCAAAATGACTGAGACAGGTCAATGATACTGGCGCTATGGAAGCTATTGTCGATGCCGTCTTGGCTGCAAACCCTTCTCAGATTGCGGAATATCAAGCAGGGAAAGTCAATCTTTTTGGCTATTTCGTGGGAAACTGTATGAAGGAAAGTAAAGGACAGGGAAATCCAAAAATTTTCACTGAAATATTGACCAGAAAATTGACAACAAAATAAGAGAGGAGTAATATGCATGAGTATGAGAAAAACCCTCTTACTTACTCTTCTTCTCCTGTATCAGGGGGGTTTTGTTTTCTCTCTCAAGGATTGTAGTGATCTCGAGACTCAGTATGAAGACGTAAAGAACGAGGTTCGTTCCTCTATGGAAACGTGGGAAATGATACCGGAGAATTCTTCTCAGCGGTCAAAATTTGCAAAATCTCTCTCAGAACTCCTCACCAAATGAGTCAAACTCGAAAGCGCCTATAACGAATGTGTCAAAAATATAGCGAACATCAATCAAACTATTAAACGTTACTTTGATGTATGAAATGATTATTTCGGTGATGCAAAATGGGATCTCGCGATAGAACAATATAAAAAAATTGTTGATCTCGACCCCTCTTCATACCATGCGTATTACAATATCTGATCGGCATACCTCAATAAAAAAGACTATACAAATGCCCTTGAGTATTATCAGCATGCTCAACACGCTGCTCGAGGTCGATATCAGGTAAAAGAAGTCCGATTGGCTATCAATAAGCTCCAGGATAAAATCAAAAAACAACGCGAACTCGAACAAGCTCCAAGTAACGATACTTTTTCCAATCTGCAGTACTATCTGAGGATGCTCAACGTACCTGCTGCCTGGAATAAAGTTACTCAGTCGCACGAAGTAATAGTTGCTGTTATCGATGACGGCATCAATATCAATCACCCAGATTTGACGGATAATATCTGGGTCAGTCCCGATGCAAAATATGGAGCCAATAAAATAAAAAACTTTGCTGGAGATGAGGTTCCTGATAACTTCCCAACAGGTGAACATGGTACTATGATTTCTGGTATTATTGCTGCAGAAATTGATAACAAAAAATGAATCGCTGGTATAGCTAAAAATGCCAAAATCATGCCTCTTCGTGTTTTTGACTTCAAGTGAAATGCTCGAGAAGATAATATCATCAAGGCTATACGCTACGCTATCGATAATAAAGCAAATATTATTAATCTGAGTCTCGGTCAGAGTCAGTTCACGTACAGTAGAAAATATGATGATCTCATGAAATATGCTTACGAAAGATGAGTTATAGTCGTTATAGCAGCTGGTAATGGAGATGTCCTCTCGTACAAAAATACTGGAGTTAATACCACCATCAATCCTATTTCTCCTGTGTGTAATAATGGCGGAAATAAACACTATTCTATCGGTGTCGAATCTCTCGATAAACGCTGAGCTCGAGCCCCATGGTCAAACTATGGTGCCTGTATTTCTTTCTCTGCTCCAGGAGAAAGTATTTTCTCTACTTCTGTCTCTGTCTTTAATAAAGAAAATGGTGTAGATTATAGGACTGATAGTGGTACCTCTTTTTCAGCTCCGATGATAGCTGGTATCATCGCTTTGTGATTTAATCAATACGGGTATGTCTCTCCTGATACTGTCTATGCGAGCCT
>CAZRUI010000013.1:0-1656 GCA_964603225.1 uncultured Candidatus Peribacteria bacterium
AGCTATCATCGCATTGATATATCGGAGATCGAGACCACGGTCTGCACGGCCGAGATCCATTCAACTCTTATCATACATTGAGAGAGTATATGCGGGGGTGAGGGAATATCCTATCACTATACCAAGAATAGTACCAACTATAATAAGTGATACACTGAGCGTGACAGACATCTTTGACATAGAGAGAAATTAATAACTAAATATTTTGAATACAAAAAAGAAAATCCATCCCGACGAATCGGGATGGAGAAATAAGAACTACTTACCGCACCCTGTGCAAGAACAACTCTCACACGCGCATGCGCCAGTAGACTGACAAGCACAATTTCCCATAATAAAAATGGTGAGAAGATAATGTACCTGGTGTATATAACCTATACCTCAGGTATAGGTATAATATCTGTTTATAAAAAGAAAGCAAATTTATTTTTACTTTTTCTAGACTCCGCGCAATTGGTAGCCCTTTTCTGAGAGTTGACTCACAATAGTTTGATGGATTTTTAGAGCCTCTTCATCGGTAATGGTTGCCTCGGGGTTTCGTATAAGGAGAGATATAACGACTGATTTTTTATCAGCACCAATATGTTTCTCATCACGATAAATCTCAGTAACACCGATATCAGAGATCCATGGATGTGATGCACGAACGAGCTCCACAATAGTTGCAACTGGTGTCGTCTCTGGCATGATGAAATTAAACTCTCGGCGTGTTCCTGGGAACTCAATAAGAGGAGTGAATTTGATAGCTCGATGGAGTTCTGGCATTTTCACAATCTCAAAAGCGTAGATATCAATACCCTCGATATCAAAGAGTGGAAGAAGCGTCGGACGTACGAGACCAAATCGGACAGCCACCTCGCCTGATTCATCAACTATTTCACCATACGCCTTTGGTGCAAAAAGTTTTGTATCAGAAGCACCCTGGGCTATCATACCTGGCGTACCAAAATAGGTCATCATATAACTCGTGAGATGTTCTTGGAGACTATCAAATGTACGACCCCAGAGAACACCGAGTCATTGAAGCGACTCATCACCATCAAATATCGGTCCAAACTCAAAGAAGGCACCATCGGTATGGCTACGATAATTGTTTGCAAGGAGCTCAAGAAGATTTTCAGCCATATGAGCACGGAGATGTGTCCTGTTTTCTGTTGTATTATGGATAACGGCTGGCTTCTTGTCTGAGAATCGAGCAAATCGTTCTGCGAGTGTAAATGGATAGGTATACGCATCAAAATATCCTCTATCAGCAAAGAACCCTGTAATGCTGCGAATGAGAGTATCATGAGATTGAACACGAACAGTAGCAAGTGGGCCTGGTAATGGTTGTGCTTGAATCGTCTCATAGCCAATATGCCGTGCGATTTCTTCGATGAGATCCTCTGGTATACTGATATCCCCGGTGTCTCTCCAAGAAGGAACGGTGACGGTGTAGATTCATTTTTTTGATACCACTTCAAAGCCAAGACGTGTCAGTATATCTATTGCCTGTTTTTCTGATACCTCTTTCCCTATTTTTTCTACCAGCATTTCATGGCTCAGAGCGAGCTCTGTTGGTGCATGTGCGGTAGTGATAACTGTTTGCTTTCCTTGTTTCACTCCTTTTGCAAAAAATGTGAGAAGTTCAGCATAACGTATCTGAGCTCGGTGAGG
>CAZRUI010000013.1:1756-2901 GCA_964603225.1 uncultured Candidatus Peribacteria bacterium
AGGTCTGGAAGCAGTCCATGTGTTCCCTGGTTGGAGCGAAAGAGTATAGTTTGTAAGAGAAATGGTGATACAGGAAGTTCGGAAAGTATATATTCTGTCAGGAGGTAGTTTACAACGGCTTTTGATTCGACAGTGACACTAAGACCATTTGTCTCCTTGAGAGGTTTTGATGGTATGTAAGAGAAATCAGTTTTTTCGATGCAGGCAATTTCTCGAGCATTTCAGATGATAGAAAAGAGGTCTGGACGATTGGTGATGAATTTATTATCGAGATCAAACACTACATCATTCATCGCATAGTCTATATCGCCATCATGCCCTGGAAATGAGAGTGAGAGTTGACCGAATGGTTTTCAGAGATGTTTTTCGAGTACTTTTTCTTCCCACACAGTTTCAAGTGGGAAAATGCCTTCTGCCCTTGCCGTTTGAAGACCGAGTTCATCAAGACTACAGATCATACCACAACTATCGATGCCACGAATGGCACGACGGGCAATCACGAGACCGCCTGGAAGCTCAGCATTTTCAAGTGCAACAGGGACATATTTTGAGGTTTTAGCATTTGCCGCACCACAGACTATCTCGTGTTTTCCACACTTACCAGCATCTACTTCGACGAGTCCGAGCTTATCAGAATCAGGATGAGGCTTCCAATTGAGGACTTTACCAACAACGATTTTATCATCATAGATATACGTATCCACACCTTCTACTTCAGCAGTATAGGTAGAATAGGTGTGAGAGAATTTTTCGAGAGCTACAGGAGTATACTCAGGGACTTGCGTCCAATGACGTGCCCAGTTAAGAGAGATTTTCATAGTGATATTCTATCCAGTTTTTAGAGAAATCTACTCTTTTGTACCAGTCATATCAGCCTGATATTCGGCGCTACAACCAGCGTAGAGAGCGATTTCTGAAAGCGGACGTTCCCCTGTGACGCGACCAGCCATATAGACAGGACGCTCTATGAGTGTCTCATTTGGGCCATCAGTCAGAACTGTGAGTTTTACGAGTTTTTCATACTCTGGGATATTTGATGCTACAAGTTTCTCTGTTTTTTGTCTAAATGCTTCTACATCTTTCAGAAGTTCTGGCTTATTTGCTTTGACAGCATTAGCATAGATGTCAGTTGCGCTACGGACTTT
>CAZRUI010000013.1:3001-21343 GCA_964603225.1 uncultured Candidatus Peribacteria bacterium
GCTTGATTCTTCTCTAGACAAGCTGTCAGATTGTCATAGTTCTTGTTCGTAGAGCCACAAGAAGCGAGAAGTAAACAAGCAGAAGTAATAAGGAAGAGTTTTTTCATAATAAAATAGTAAGAGATGGACAAGTGAATTATAAGAAAAATCGAGGAAAGTCTCTTTTTTAGCTTTGTCTTTTTAGAGTTTCTATGGCTAACAAGATGAACATGTCTCACATCCGCCGCCGGTACTACAGGTTCCACATGATCACTTTTTCTCTGTTTCACCTCCAAAGAGAGAGACAAAGAGACTTGTGAGTTCCGACTGTTCTGGTGTGACACCCTCGAAAATCATATCACGGAAATTGATTGCTTCTTCTTCTATACAGAGAGCTGGGAGACTCATGATTTTCATCTGCTCACGATATTCTGGAGTATCGTAGAGCTCGACGGTCGTATGTGACAAAAGTCCAAGCTCCTCGAGGGAAGCCTGGACTCTTGATAATAACGTATCGGTATCGGGAGATGTTCCAACAATACGGATAAGCATAGATTATTCTGATTTTGCGTCAGCGGCAGGAGCAGCACCTTCGGCACCCTCAGCACCTTCTTCCTTCTTCTCTGTGAGAACTTCGACTTCTTTTGGTACTTCATCTGGGACATATTCTTGGAATTCTGAAGCAATAACAACTGCTTCTGAGTCTTCGTGGTGGAGAATTTCGTGCTTCTTTGAATCAAGACCAAGATCAGAAACATAGATTGCATCACCCACTTTTTCGATCTTTGTAAGATCAACAGTGAGTTCAGCTGGAATATCAGCAGGGAGACATCGGATTTCGATATCCTGGAGTACGTGATCGATGATAGCACCATCACGAGCAGCCTGAGATTCACCAACGAGCTTGATAGGAACAGTAACTGTGAGCTTATCAGTAGCACTAACAGCCAGGAAATCTACATGGAGGAATTGTCCAGAAACTGGATGTACATCTATATCGTGGATAATTGCTTGGTGTTTTTTACCATCAACTGAGAGATCGATAATATGAGAGTAACCAGCTTCGCGGAATACACGGAGAAGGTCAGAAGTATCAACTGAAAGTGGAGTGCTTGGGCATTTTTTGCCGTAGATAACACCTGGTACAGAACCTTTGCTATCAGCATTACCACGGATAGTTCGGAGGTCTGTTTTGGGATCACGAGTGACCGCTACTAGAGACAACATAATAAATAAATGAAAAATAAAATATCAAACACGGCAGAAATACTGCTCAGTTCAATGCGGGGATTATATGAATGACCTAAATAAGTCAATATAAATCGAATTAGCTCGGTAAAAGACAGCTCACTCTCTCAAGTATTCGGTTACTCAACTGCGTCACAAGTCATGGCTGATGTTTTTCTAATGCGTCTCCAAATTGTCTCGTATCTTGCCACATATCTCGTGCCATTTGTATAAAACGAACAGGTTGTGCGGCATGAAAAAATGGCATGAGACGTATCGCTTGTTCTGCTGAGTGAGATTTCAATAAAGCTACATCTGGGTGGTTTGAATGTTTTCATTTGTAATAATCAGAAAATTCGCGAGCCAGAGCGGGTGATTTTGCACCTGGAAATTCCCAATCATACAGATTTCATTTGTGTACAGCCGCTTCATGATCAAGAAAATCAATATCTCTAGATAGAGGGGTTTCTTGATGGTTAAACTCATCCCATATACGAATGAGTATATCATCAGCCCTATAGATATCCCTTAAGAGAATTTTTGCAGGACTAATAGCTGCTTCTTTTACCTCTGCATAATCTTTTTCATCTGGTGTTTTGTCTCCAGAAATCAATTCATCAGTTTCATGCAGGAGAAACATAAGAATAGCTCTTGTTCTCAGGAGACGATTTTCATCAGTCAATCATCTTTTATTTGGGTCATACACGTGAGCCACGAGACAAGATCAACTGATGAGGTGATCGAGGTCGGTTTCAAAAGGATCATCATACTTCAGCTCGTGAATTCTTCTATTCGGTTTTTTCCACCCTTTCCTTTGTATTGAAGCGAATTTCCTTAAATAAGCATCCCAATCTATAAGATGCTGCGTATTCTGTAAGACAGAGTACACAGCTGGCAAATATCAACGAAACCTCAGGTCTCAAAAAGACTCTGGCTTTGCACCAAGATCGGTAAAAAATTTACCAGCTACATAACGAAAAGCTTGTGCTGAGAAAAAGTCATTCATTCATGAATCAGACTCATTTGGTGACATTATTTTATAATAAACAATAATAAATATTGTCAATTATAGCCACTCCACCTCTATTCCCCGACCTCGAACAAGCTGTGAACGAAATGGCTCCAGAAAAGATAATACATCTGATGAGCGAACGAGGATTTTCTGGCGATATTTCCCTGCTCTTTTTTCAAAAAGGAGATGATCATAAATAACCGTTGTATTTGCCGTATTCTTCGCTGCTTCTATCATGGATGATGCGGTACTGGCTATCCTCTGCTGAACCACAGATTCGCTTGAATCACTAATATAGATAGTCACCATTTGTGTTATAGGAGGGAGATGAAATTGCTTTCTTTCTGCGACTGTTTTCTGAAAAAAAGAACGGAAATTACCACTCGTGACCTCAGTTATCAATGGGAGCTTCGGAGAACGAGTCTGGAGAATAATATCTCGTGACCGAGAGAAAAAATGACGGATTTGCTGGTACATACTCTCCTCGATATCATAATCTGGGACTGCGAGATCTGACTCTACGAGCAGAAACGCGGTTAGTCCGAGGTTCTCAATAGGAAGAGAGGATATCTTCTGAGTCCCTATAAATATATCATATTCTGTTAGCGTTTTTGGTGTGACTTTGTTCAAGTCCTCTATGAGCAATACTCGTGCCCCTGGGAGTAATTCTTTTACATGGGCATCGATTGACTGCACACGCGCTCCACTCTGAATGAGGTTATATGATCTACACTTGGGACAATTCTCAGGGATAGCTCACTTGGTTTCACAAAAATGACACAAAAGACAATTCTCAGGCCTGGCATGAACACGCATGAGCAAGTCACATGACGGACATCGAGCCGCCCAACCACAATCGCGACAGACGAGGGTGCTCATAGCGCCTCGACGATTGAGAGAAAGAAGTATTTTTTCACCCCGAGCGAGAACTTCTTGCATCCTCCCAAAAAGAACCTCTGAAATCAGAGGTTTGACGGGTCGAATTTGGTTCATGTCTATGACGGTGATCATTCTTCGAATTCTTCGAGGATAAACTTCACGAAGTCACTATGACTCTCAAAATGATTGTATACTGAGGCAAATCTGAGACACGCTACTTCATCAATATCCTTCAGTTTGTGGAGGACATCTTTTCCAATTCTTTTCGAAGTTACACCATTTTTGTTTTCTGCCCACTCGATTTCGAGGGTATTTATCATAGATTCTATCTTTTCTGGTGGTATATTGCGTTTGTTACATGCCTTTAAAATACTTGTCTCGAGTTTTGACCGATTGTAGAGCTCTTTCTTCCCAGAAGTTTTGTTCACAAAGAAACTCACGAATTCCATACGTTCAAATGTCGTAAAACGAGCTTCACATTTTTCACATTCACGACGACGACGAATAGAGAGTCCATCTTCTGAGAGACGAGAATCTATAACACGGGTTTCGAGGTTTTTACATTTAGGACAGCGCATGGGAGGAGAATAAGAATTTTTGAGAGAAAGTAAAAAGGATATTATGACTTATTTCTACAAGCATCAGAGCAGTAGATGATTTTATCCCATAATCGTCTCGACTCCCACTTTTTACGATTGGAAAAACTCCTCAGACACACGGGACAAATCTTAGTCTGTTGTTTGATATTCATAAAACTAAAAACCGACGACTTCACGAATCCCCTCCTCAAATCGCTCTTCAGAAAAACTCGCTCCATGCTCACGGATAAAATCATAGCTCCATGAGATAGCATCAGCCCTCTCAAGTGCAACGGCGAGTGATGCTGGAGATTGTTCAGAGAAGAGCAAACCTGTCTGACCATGAATAACGGTTTCTGTCGCACCACCTTCTCCATAGGCAATCACAGGGGCTCCATGAGCCATAGCTTCGAGTGCGACGATACCAAAGTCCTCAAATTGAGGCATGATAAATCCTCTTGCTTCTTCAAAAGCAGATGATACATCCTCATCAGAAGCATCAAATATCCACTGTACAGTTGGTCATGAGATTTTTTGCAACTTATCTGTGACGGCATTGTGTGTGCTCGTAAAGATTCTGAGCGGTAAACCGAGAGCATTGCACGCTTCTATGGCTATATCAAATCGCTTGTAAGGGACAACGCGTCCAAGACACATAAAAAAATGTCTTTCTTTATTTTGCTCAGAGAGATTTCTCGGAGGCAAAAATGGATAGACGATGACACTGTCTCGATTGTAGTACTCTGCTATACGATCTCGAGTTGTGGCAGAATTGGCGATAAAAATATCTGGTCTCTGAGCTGCTTTTTTATCCCATCGTCGCATAATCGCAAATGCAGGTGGGATAATCAGTTTGGCAAACCAATTGAGCCAACCAAATTCTAGGAAACCCCTATATTCTGATGTATGACTCCAGAGGTATCGAGTCGGTGTGTGGCAGTAGCAGACGTGTTTGGTCTTTCATCGTGTTCGAACACCTTTTGCCTCAGCCGATGTGAGTGAGATAACGAGGTCGTATTTTCTGAATTGAAACAATCGAAATGCAAGAGGACGCAAGAGCATACAGAGCTTATGTCTGCGATTGAGGAAAGGTATATACTGTATAAAGCTCGTACGCACCGTCCGTCACTCGAAATATTCGGGTCTCTCTGGGAAAAATACCGACGTATAAATATCCGCTTCTGGGTACATCTGCATCACCTTCACGAGTATCCTCTCTGCCCCACCCCAGTGAGTGATCCAGTCGGCTACAATTGCTATTTTTTTAGTATTCTGATTCATTCTAGAGAAGAATACACACTTTATTATTACACCATAAATAAAATTATTGACAAATAAATATTTTATATATTATATGCATGTTTTAATTACTAAATATTTACTATGAAAAGAGTCGATACATTTTTGGATTCTCTTGATTCAAAAGACAGTAATGGTCTACCAAAAGCTCTCGGACCTATTAGATCAACGGCTGCAGCAGTCATAACAGCTCTCGGTCTCGCAGCAACTCTTTCTCAAGTTATTCCAACTAAAACTCATGCTGATGAAGCAAAAAATAAATCTGCAAAAATGGCTCAAAATAGTGCAGGGTATTAAAATAAAGTATATCTCTCAATCCTCCTCTGTGGAGGATTTTTTTAATATGTTCTATTAAATATTGACAAATAAATATTTTATATATTACATGCATCCCAATATTTTTAAACCTCGTAATATATGATTGATGGTCTTCGTGCTCTCGATGGTGGAAATGGTAATGTACCAGAAGCAGAAAAGAGAACACATAATCTCAGGATGCTTATATTAGCCACTATGATTGCACTTGGCCTCTCAACACAACTCCCAAATGAGACAGTTACTGAAAATCGCACAAACGAATCCATCAATAAAACTATATAAACCAAAAATATACCTTGTAACAAACGGTCTTTATCCTCCTTTATGGAGGATTTTTTTTATTTTCATCCAAATTCACTATACTGTCGCTCATGCAAAAGAAACTCATCACTACCGCCATTCCCTACATGAATGGTGTCCCTCATATCGGACATGCGCTCGAAATAATCCTGACCGACGTTATCGCTCGCGGACATCGGCTCATAGACGGCAAAGACTCTATCTTTTTCCTTACTGGAGCCGATGAACATGGAAGTAAAATCTTAAAGACTGCCGAAACAGCTGGCCGGGATGTGATGGAGATGCTCGATGAAAATGTCCGCCATTTTCAAGACATGAATACAGCACTCTCTATCTCCAATGATGGCTATATACGAACCACTGATAGAAAACGTCACTGGCCCGTCGTGCAAGCGCTCTGGATGAAGCTCGTCGAGCAAGGAGATATCTATAAAAAGAAATACGCTGGGTACTACTGTGACCGTGAAGAGCGATTCGTGACCGAAGAAGAACTCGATGAAAATAAATGTCTCAAAGAAGGTGGTGCGCCAACACGCTGGACCGAAGATGAGAACTATTTTTTCAAACTCAGCCGATACAGTGATGATATAAAGAAAAAACTCATAAGTGGCGACGTCAAAATCACGCCAGAATTCCGACAAAATGAGATGATTGCAATGATCGGTGACGGCCTCGAAGATGTCAGCTTCTCTCGAACAAAGAAACAACTTACTTGGGGTATCCCCGTCCCAAATGATCCAGAACACGTCATGTACGTCTGGTGTGATGCTCTCACCAACTACATTTCTGGCGTCTCGACAGGAAATATCGAAGAAGATTTCAAAAACTGGAATTGTGAACTCCATGTCATCGGTAAAGATATTGCTCGTTTTCACTGTCTCACATGGATTGGTATGCTCCTCTCGGCTGGCATCAATCTCCCAAAAAATATCCTCGTCCACGGTTTCGTGAATGATAAAGACGGCGCAAAGATGAGTAAATCTGTGGGCAATGTCATCGATCCACATGCCATGATAGCAGAATACGGTTCTGATACACTCCGTCTCTATATGACCAGTGAGGTCGGCGTCGGGCAAGATCTCAATTTCAGCGATGAGCGTATCAAATCCATCCACAACGATGTCCTCGCAAATAACTATGGGAATCTCGTGAATCGAGTACTTTCGCTGTGGATTGCGTATCGCGATAAAAATGAAGGACCGATTCCTGAATTAGCAAAACCTTCAGAATTTACACTAGGCACCATAGAGGCATATAAAGACATGCTAAAAAAATGGATAAATACTAGTGCTATGTTTTCTACGGGCATTACCACAACCCTTAATCTAGCGAATAATATGCTCAATACAACTGAACCATGGAAAAAAACTGGTGAAGAAAAAGGAAGACTCCTGGTCGAAGGAATAGCTTATGTGTATTACGTAACACTTCTCCTCTCCCCTTTTATTCCTGAAGCAACAGGCAAAGTCATGAGTGCCATGGGCATTAAAGAAGATACAAAACTCGATGACCCTATTTCTATAGACCTTAACACGATTACAAAACCAGATATTTTGTTTGTGAAGAAGTAATTTTGACAAATTATGTTTATATTTTATTATAAGCATAATATATGAACGTTCAGAAACTACATGTGTCCCATTGAGCTCAAAGCGTAGATTGAATGAGCCCCAAGAAAGTGCCTAGCAGACTCTCTATGAGTCTCGCGTTAAGTGTAGCCTTGATATTATGTTGATGTTCAAAAAAAGAGGAATCAGTCTCATCAGCACCAATAGCAGAAAGTACTCAAAACATCACTGATAGAGAAAAATATATCGATAGTGCTCTGAGAATTATCGATAATTATCTAGGAGGAAGACGCTTAGAAATCCCAGAGTATACAGCACAACAACAGATATTTATAAACAACATCATCCAATTGCTCTGAGCCTATGAATGAGATGAATTAGTAGAACAAGCTCGGGGGATATACAATAATCAAAAACAAAATAATAATCCTGTTCCTTTCCCATTTGATCCAAACTGATGTAAAAAAGCAGAAGATTTTGTGCAAGAGAGCAGACAATATCTCTCTACTCTATCGGTTTACCTGACATGACAGGGTATTTCTCGTGGGATTTACGAGTACGATATTTCAGATAAGAACCTATTGTGCGTCGGAAAACCTATCAAAAAAATTGTTATTTCAGATGAAGAAAATCTTTTTGAATGACGTGTGATACCAAATGATGGTATCATACTCCTAAATCTACAAGCACTTGCGACCAGCGTCTTTATTAATGGAAAAATCTGACTCCCTCCTGAAGCCATGATTGGTTGAGTCATAGCAAATGAGCTCTGAAACTGTGAATTTTACACCGATTATGATGTTTCTTGAGTTTCTAGTGAAGATGCCTTTAGATTATCAGAAGCATACAGTACCCTGAAAACAATGAAATCATACGAAACTTCTACAACAGTAGGAGGCATGCTCATACTATTAGAATGTATCAATAGCCACTTTAGTGCAATTATCTGATTTGATGCATGAGTATGAGTAGACTACGATATAACTCACAACTGCGTGCTCAGAGCACATAAGCAGATATTTTCACAGTATGCCCAAGAACACCCTGATATAGCTACCATTTTTGAAACAAACGACGGTACAATACGAGAAAAAATACAGTGAGTGCAGAGAAAAATCTCACAAAACCCTGGGCAATACGATAATCTAGGAAAAAATTTCTTAAAAAACTACGAACAGGCTTTTCGTGATGCGTGCCGAGAAAAGTGAGCTCGTATAAAAGAATAATTTTTATTTCTTTTTTGGTTCATTTTGAGTTCTGCATCTATTCAGAATACACTCAAAATCCTGCTTATCAACCTTATTCACCGACAATCGAGAGCCTTTGCGGGCTACTTCCATACCAGCAAGTTCTGGGGTATTTTTTATCTCTGTGAGAGTAAATGTTCTCGGAAACTTTTCTACAAATTCCATGGTTCTCGTCACCCAGATGGGATTTTCGAGAGTAGATTTCGCATCATAGTGTTCATCGTGGATATCGAGCGCTGTCATGTCCGGGAGAGCTTCACTCGTGACTCGCATAAGTCCGACAATTCCATTTTCATCACATGCATTACTGTGATAGAAAAAACATATGTCCCCTATCTCCATATCATCTCGCAGAATATTTCTCGCTTGATAATTTCTCACACCGGTCCACGACGTCTGACCATCTCGTGCGAGATCATCGATACTAAAACAGTTTGGTTCAGATTTGAGGAGAAAGTGAGACATAATTATTTTGTTGCCTCTATTCTCATGAGTCTGTTATATTTTGCAATTCTATCCGTACGAGAGAGTGAACCAGTCTTGATATAGCCTGTGCTGAGACCGACAGCGAGGTCAGCGATAAATGTATCCTCTGTTTCACCAGAGCGATGAGAAATAATCGCCTTCATACCGTTTGCATGAGCGAGATTGATAGCATCGAGTGTTTCTGAGACTGTACCAATTTGATTGAGCTTGATGAGGATACTATTTCCATATTTTCCATCGATACCTGCTTGAAGTCTAGCAGGATTTGTCACAAAGAGATCATCTCCGACGAGCATGATTTTGTCTCCAAGCTTCTCTGTGAGGAGCTTCCATCCATCGATGTCATCCTCTGACATACCGTCTTCAATGGAGATAATTGGGTATTTTGCCATGAGTTCTTCGTAGTAGGTGACCATCTCAGCAGATGTGAGGACTTTATTTTCTCCAGCGAGGTGATATTTCCCATCTTTGAAAAATTCAGTACTCGCGACATCAAGAGCGATTTTTACTTGTTCTGTGGTATATCCTGCAGATGTGATAGCTTCGACGATGGTCGCGAGAGCATCATCAGTACTATTCACCATCGGAGCAAAACCACCCTCATCACCCACGCTCGTTGCGAGACCTCGCTTTGAGAGAATTTTTTTGAGGTGGTGAAATACTTCAGCTCCCATACGAACTCGCTCAGACATCGTCGTAGCACCAACTGGGACTATCATACACTCTTGGATATCGAGTGGATTATCGGCATGAGCGCCACCATTGATGATATTCATGAGTGGTATTGGAAGAGCATAATTCGTCGATACTGGAGTATTATGTGTCCCGATAAATTGATAGAGTTCTTGTTTTTCTGATTGTGCACAGGCGCAAACAACGGCCATAGAGACAGCGAGAATTGCATTGGCTCCGAGACGTGATTTGTTTGGAGTACCATCGAGGGCCATAAGGAAAGTATCGAGTGCTCGAAAGTCAGTAAATTCTTTTCCAACAATTTTTTCAGCTATTTCTCCATTGACGTTCGCAACCGCCTTGAGGACACCTTTACCAAGATAACGAGAACTGTCTCCGTCACGGAGTTCGAGTGCTTCATGTGAGCCAGTAGATGCACCAGAAGGAACAATCGCATGACCATGAGAACCATCAGTAAACACCACTTCTGCTTCAACAGTAGGATTTCCGCGAGAATCGAGCACTTCGCGAGCAACGATTTTTTGAAGAGTAAACATAAAATAAAGAATAAAAAATAGATATTAGAGAAGAGATTGTCCTGTCATGATGTCTGGTTTTTTAATATCCATAATATCCAGAACTGTCGGAGCCAGAGCGGTCAAATCAGATTCGAGAATACTCGGAGGCATAACCTCACCATTTCGGACGATCCAGCATGGGACAGCATACTGTGTATGCGCTGTATCAGGACTTTCTGACGTACCCATTCGTTCACAATTTCCATGATCAGCGGTAACTATGAGTGTGACTTCGTGATTTTTTGAATATTCGATGAGTCGACCGACGACATCTCCGAGCTTGTAGACTGCTTTTTTGCAGGCCTCAAGATCTCAACAATGACCAACGAGATCACCATTTGGGAAATTCACGACCGTAAAATCGTACTCGTCTGCATGTTCTATGATATAGTCACAGATAGCATCGGCTTCCATCTCAGGTTTTTCAGAAAATGGGCCACCAGTATAGGAATCAAAACCTTTATTAACCTGACCGGAAAATGGTTCAGAACGGAGCCCTGCGAGAAATTTTGTGACGTGAATAAACTTATCTGTCTCGGAGATATGAAGCTGAGTCTTTCCTGCTTTTGAGATGACCTCTGGGAGCGTGTCCCGGATATCGAGTTCGTCCAAGAGAAAATCCCCTTGATACTCCGGATAGTAGCGAAATGTAGCAAGGTAGAAAATATCTAGTTTTGTCCGTGAAAAACCTGTAAAATTGTCTTCAGTAAATACTTGGGTGATCATACGGCCACGATCAGCACGGAAATTGAGACACCAGACCGCATCACCATCCTCTATTCACTTTCCATTCGCGAATGCAATCGGTTCCTGATGCTCATCCATTACCCCGGCTTCATAGCGTTTTTGAAGGATTTCAAATATCTGTGAATTCTCTGAGCAGCCTGATCGATCTATTTGCGTCATCACTTGGTAAGCCTTCTCAACTCGACCCCAGTTATCTGCTCTGTCAAAACCAAAATATCTACCGGCAAGAGATGAAATAATAAGTCTCCGAGAAGTAATCTCTTCATCAAAGAGGTGTATGTATCTCGGCAAAGAATCTGGTGCTACATCTCGACCATCACTCGCTATATGGAGATATATCTGAATATCCTTTGGGAGCTTCTTAAGCAATGCCTTCAGATGGTCAGTATGTGCATGGATACCTCCGTCAGAAAATATCATCACGATATGAAGTCGTTTGTTGTGCGATTGTATGTAGGTGAGAAGTTTCTGGTATACGCCATCATCTTCGATATGTTCCTTCAAATCAGTCACTCTTACCAAGGTCTGAGGGCAGACTCTTCCTGCACCAATCGTCAGATGTCATACTTCACTCCCGCCCGTTTGACCTTCTGGGAGACCAACACAGCGCCCATGAGTCCAGAGCTTCGCATGTGGTTTTTGAAACAATTCGTGAAATACTGGATGTTTTGCTTGTTTTACGGCATCATCGAGTTCGGATTCTGTATTAATACCAAAGCCATCAAGAATAGTAAGTATACATTTCATACGCGGGCATTGTAGAGAAAAAATCAAAAATTCTAGCATAAAAAAATCTCCAATTTCTTGAAGACTTAATGGTGGACCCACCTGGGATCGAACCAGGGACCAACAGGTTATGAGCCCGCTGCTCTAACCGCTGAGCTATGGGTCCGCGGTTGAATGTGTAAACATGGCGGCGGGAGAGGGGGAGAAATGCCTGAATGGCATTTCGAGTCAACCCGAGTGAGTGCACGAACGAGTGGTTCGAATCCATTATCGGAGAAACTCCCTTCACACCTCTATCCGTGACATATTCTGTAGTAAACATGGCGGCGGGAGAGGGATTCGAACCCTCGCGGCAACTTTTGGTCACCCTACAGGATTAGCAATCCCGCCCCTTCAGCCACTTGGGTACCCCACCATAGTTTACTCGTGGATTGTATGAAAAGTTATCTCAGGTGCAAATTTTTATTCTTCATCAACAGAAGAATCTTCTTCTCCTGTCTCATCTTCATTATTTTTTATCACCATATCGTCCTCTTCCCCATCCTCATCGAATCCCATATCTACCATATTTTCTTGTTCTTCTTTTTTTACCTCTAGAAAATGTATCAATGCCCGAATATCCTTTTCCGATAAATCATCTCCAAATAAATCAGCATAGTCTCGTATTTCTGATGGTGCATTGCGAAATATATTCCAATACATCATCCCCGGCTCTTCAAATCTGTTGATAAGGAGATTATTGAGGAGAAGTAATACTCGACGATCATCCCCTTCTGCCTCATCATAGTACGGTATCATGGCTGTGAGGTGTGACTGCACTTCGAGTTCATGAATTTTATGGGCTTTTTGAGTTTCCTCTGCTATTCTCTTCTTTTCTACTGCATAGTAATCATCTTCTTCTAGTGAAGGCTTTTTGGGACTCTCTGGGATATGCTTTTTTGGCATTGTCATAGGGAGGAAAAGTACTACAATTGTAGCAACTTTCAAATACAAAATCAAACCCTATGCGGTTGACGAAAACCCTTCTTCATACCACAGAGAGTTATATCCAGCGATTGGCTCGGTGAGGGATAGAGACAGTCCAGGATTTACTCCTCTTTTTTCCGCGTGATATAGAGAACACTGCCGATGTCCTCGATTCTTTTGCGTACGTCAATATCCAAGAAAAAAATACCATAAAAGTCACTCTCATAAATATCCTCCAAGAACGAACCAGGTTTCAAAAAAAACTCACAAAATTTCTCATAGCCGATAAAAATGGTATGTCCTCAGAGTGTGTCTTTTTTCATACACCATTCTTTAAACAACCAATCAAACCGGGTGATACGATTATCATCCACGGAAAACCAAAATATGAGTATGGAAAGCTCTCTTTCCCCCAACCTGATATAGAACTCTTTGATGAAAAAAGACAGGCTTATCTGCCGGTCTACACTGAAATACAAGGTATCAATACAAAATGGTTTCGAGAAAAAATACCACTACTTTTCGAGTATCTCAAGTATATACCCGAGATCCTCCCAGAAGAAATACGTACGGAGAGAAAACACCGACCGAGAATCGAGAATATTCGCGCACTACACGCTCCAGAGACGCTCGAGACGTATGAACTCGCAAAACATGAACTCGCGTACGAAGAACTCTTTGAGCTCCAATACAAAGCTCTCCAAAGAAAAAAAATCATCCAAGAAGCTAGTATCGGTCACGTAAAAGGAATTCCTCTGGATGCTGATTTCATGCGTGAAGCTATCAGCAAACTCCCCTTCCCCCTCACAAACCATCAAAAAATCACTCTCTTTGAGATAACAAAAGATATGGAGCGAGATATCTGTATGCAGCGACTGCTTCAGGGTGATGTCGGCACGGGCAAAACTGTGGTTGCCTTTCTCTCGCTTCTCCACTGGATCAAGGGAACTGGAGGACAAGTGGCTTATATGGCTCCGACAACTATCCTAGCAACTCAGGTAGCAAAGAAGCTCGCAGAATTTCTCGAACCCTATGGTATCACCTCAGCTCTTCTCCTCGGCAGCCTCAAGACAAAAGAAAAAAAAGAAATCAAAGCCGCTCTCGCATGAGGGCAACTCTCAGTCGTCGTAGGGACACACGCACTGATCCAAGAAGATGTTCACTACAAACACCTCTCATACGTGATTATCGACGAGCAACATCGTTTTGGAGTAGAACAGAGAGAAAGACTCACCGAATATATCAGCAAATGAGTACTGCAAACAAGTCTCGGAGACACCCCAGAAAACACAAATGAAGTCTCTACTTTTCCACATGTCCTCATGATGACCGCGACGCCTATTCCACGGACACTCTCGATGGCACTCTACGGACACCAGGATATCTCTATCATCCGTGAATACCCAGCGAACAGAAAACCTGTAACAACAAAAATCGTCACTCCAACTCATGCTCATGAAGCCTATAATTGGATAGAAGCACAGATACAAAATGGGCATCAGGCCTACTGGATCTCCCCTCTCGTCGAGGAAAGCGAAAAAATCGATGCTGTCTCTGTCCATGAAACAGCAGAAAAACTCCGAATACTTTTCCCTGAGAGAAGTATTGGCATCCTCCATGGTCGTATGTCTGCTGAAGAAAAGGAAACGATTATGCAGAACTTCATAGCAGGACACTATGATATACTCTCTTCTACCTCTGTAGTCGAAGTATGAGTCGATAATCCCAACGCGACGGTTATCTGTATCGAAAATGCTGAGCGATTTGGTCTGTCTCAACTTCATCAATTCCGTGGACGTGTTGGTCGTGGTCACGCACAATCCTATTGCTATCTCCTCTCCGATAATGCAAATGCTCAGCGTCTTCGTGCGCTCGAGAGGACCAATGATGGATTTGAAATATCAGAAATCGACATGCAGCTCCGTGGCCCTGGAGAGGTCTATGGAGTGCGGCAATCAGGAGTTCCTGATCTGAAGCTCGCCTCCATCATGGACCTCGAGAAAATCTATGAAATACGCAAGGATATAGAGCAATATCTCGAAAAATAGATACTACAACAGTATTTGAATATTTTGCAAGTAGTTTCCTGGGTTTTTCTCTGTAAAATGATTGGTAAAGAACAAAAATGTATGATACATTGCTTGTGTATTATCAATTTATGAAAAAATATACACTCATCCTCGCTGCCAGCCTCATCTCTAGTATGGCATTTGCGCAGATCCTCCCTGACAGTGTCACTGGTGGCACTATGTCTGGAGAAGTCCCAGTGCTCAACTCTGCTCCGACTATGTCTGGAGAGGTAACACCTGTGACACCTGGTAATGGAGACATCAATATCAATCTTCCTTTTGATCCATCAGAAGTAGAGAATATGCCAACATATAATTCTGCCAGTGATTACGAGTTCCCTCCATATTCACTCAACTCAGCAACAACAGTACAAACAGGACCTGAATCTATCATCCTCTTTATGCTCGCTCTTGCTCTCGGAACTGGTATCTATACTTACCGCATGCGCACAGGTCGCGATCAATAATTGCATCTGATAATCAAAGAGCAACTCCGGTTGCTCTTTTTTTATTGCTTTTTTGGGAGTTTGGTAAAAATGAGGTGATACTAATACCTTCTTTTATGACACATCTCGGACTTATCGGTCTCGGTACCATGGGCGAAAATCTCGTCCGAAATATCATCTCTCGTGATGAATCTATCGTCGTCTGGAATAGATCACTCGATAAAGTCGATGCTCTCGTCACAGAAATAGGAAATTCTGTCATAAAAGCAAACACCATTGCTGAACTCATACAAAAAACAGAATCGCCTCGAAATATCATCCTCCTCGTTCCTGCTGGGAAAGTCACCACAGAAGTCGCACAAGAACTCTTCGGCATCATGAGTCCTGGCGATGCCATCTGGGATCTCGGGAATGCTCACTGGGATACGACACTCACAAATCAAGCTGAAGCTCTCAAACATGGTATTCATTGGGTAGGTTGTGGCATATCAGGAGGCTCTGAAGGCGCACGACTCTGACCTGCACTCATGCCAGGTGGAGAAGCAGAAAGTGTTCAGAGAATGCTTCCTCTCCTCGAAAAAATCGCTGCGAAAGATTTCACAGGAAAGCCGTGTGTAACCTATGTAGGCAAGGCAGCAGCAGGAAATTTTGTCAAAATGATACATAACGGTATCGAATACGCTATCATGCAGGGCATTGCCGAAATCTACGATATTCTCCGTTATGGAAATACCCCTCAAGCTGAAATACAAAAAGTATTTCGAGAATTGAATACTGGCCTTCTCAAAAGCTTTCTTCTCGATATTACCGTCGATATCCTCGGAACAAAAGATGCTGATGGGTCTGATTTGCTCCCAAAAATAAGTGGCAAAGCTGGAAGTAAAGGAACAGGCGGTTGGACTGTCGAAGCCGCTCTCAAGTTTGGTGTGCCGGTGCCTGCTATTGCAGAATCTCTCTTTGCGAGGTGGATGTCAGGCAGAAATCAGACATTTTCTTTCCCAGGAATTGCCACACAATCAGAAACTATCACAAATACGCTCTCGACGAATTTCCTCCACGATACACTCTCACTCGTCTATCTTGGTTCATATCTCCAGGGGCTCGACCTTATCGTCGCTGCTGAAAAAGAATTTCAGTGGGGTATCAACCTCGGTGAAGTTCTCCGTATCTGGCAAGGAGGTTGTATTATCCGCAGTCGCATGCTTGAGATTCTCCCAGTATTTTATGGACTTCCAACAACAGCAGATGCTAGTGAATTCGTAGGAAACATTAAGGTAAAACTCGATAATACCAGTTCAGTTCTGGATAAACTCAAAATCCCCACTCCCGTTATCGGCAGTATCCGTGACTACTTCATGACTCTTTTTGTAGAAAAACTCCCGACCAATCTCATCCAGGCTATGCGTGATAGCTTTGGAGCCCACTGAGTCAAGAGAATAGGGAGCGACGTGAGTGAGAGTTTTCAGTGGAAATAATCACCACTACGTATACGAAATCAAAATATTTCATTTTCTTGTGAAGTTTTCGTGAACTTCGCTCGTTTATTCTGAAAAACAGGTCTCCCATACGGCGAGAATATGCTTCATAAAAAAGGGAAGCAATATAATCTTGCAATAAGAGGAGAAAAGTACTACTATGTGCTGGCTTATTTTTTAACCCCATAAAATTATGAAAAAAGCACTTTGAACTGCGATTATCGCAACAATATTGATTACGAGCTCTGCATGGGCTGATACGGGCTCAAATACGTCAACTTCAGACGATTCAAGTGAGCGAGAAATTCATCAAGAACATCGACGTGAACGTCAAGAACGACGCGAACTCCGCCAAGATGTCCGTGATGAAACAAAAGATGAAATCAAAGACTATCGCAAAGAACACCGCGATGATATAAAGCAGGCAAAAACTGAGTGTAAGGCTCGTCTCGATGCAGCAACAACTGATGCTGAAAAAGAAACTATCAAGGCTGAGTGTAAGGCTGAAGCAAAAGCAGCACGCGAGGCTCTCCGTGCAAATATCAAGGCTCTCCGTGAAGCAAAATTTGCAACTATGCTTACCAATCTCAAGACTCAGATAGAGGGCAAACTCGACACCATCAAGGCTCTTCCTGCTGATAAAAAAACTGATTGGAAAGAAAAAGTTAACTCACGTCTCGATGATCTCGAGGATAAAGCAAATGAACGTGGCAACGACAATCTCGTCCTCACTATCACTGCTATCCGTGAGATTGTTAACTCTGTTCAATAATCTTCCTTCAGAAAAAATTAAAACCCTCCAGAGATGGAGGGTTTTTATATTCGAGGATTGTATCGACGAAACCAGGTGAGCTGGCGCTTCGCATAGTGACGGCTATTTTGCTGGACGAGTTCAAGTGTTTTCTCGAGCGATTGTGTCCCCGCCAAATATGGAAGTATTTCTCGGTAACCAATGGCGTTGAGTCCTGGTAAACGATCAATAACTTGATTAACAATATCAGAACTGAGAGTCTGAGAGGAAATACTGTTTGAGCGTCATGAAACTTGATTATCAGATGCAGAAGTGGAGAGCGAGTTTATTTCCTCTCAGTGATTTTGGGTACTTTTGTCACCAAAAGTACCAGGAAAATCAGGGAAATATGGTTCCAAAAGTTTCAAAACTTCCTCAATGAGTCATTGCTGAAACATCTGTTCCACTCGCTGATTGATTTTCTGATACAGTTTTTCACGGTCTCCATCATACGGTGTAATGCGGAGAAAATCATACGGACTCTCTGTTTTTTGCCCGAGCACTTTCTTTGATTGCCCTGTGGCTTTCCATATTTCGAGGCCGCGGATGACATAGCGATAGTTGCGAGGATCGAGCTCGCTCGCGTAGTCTGGATCGACGGCATTGAGCTTTTCCCAGAGGGCTTCATTGCCTTCTTTTTCTCGAAACGCTTCGAGTTCATCACGGTATCCCCAATCTGCTGGGACTTCTGGGATAGTGAAGTTCCCTACAACCGCATCAATAAAAAGTCCGGTACCGCCAGAGAGAATCGGGAGCTTACCACGAGCAGTAATGTCTGCGATGATACGTCTCGCCTCTGGTGCGAATTCTCCTACTCCATACATCTCGTGAATATCCAAAATATCCAACATATGATGTGGTACACCCTGCATCTCCTCTGCTGTCACCTTCCCTGTACCAATATTCATCCCACGATAAATCTGGCGAGAATCAGCATTGATAACCTCACCATTATATTTCTTCGCAAGCTCTATCGTGAG
>CAZRUI010000014.1:0-20885 GCA_964603225.1 uncultured Candidatus Peribacteria bacterium
TCGAGACAACCAATACCATCGCAAAATATCTCATCGATCAACTCCTTATCTCTCTTTCATGCGATTAATCGGTCTTCTCTTCTTCTGGGCATCTATCGGTCTCACTTGGGCACAAGGACAGAGAAGTATATTCCAGGATGAATTTGGCAATGGTGTCACCAATGGCCAACTTCGTCAAGGAAATATATCGTTTAGTCAAATACCCGGGGTTCTCGTCGCTATCACAAATAATCTCCTCTCTTTCGTCGGATACATCAGTCTCTGAGCCATCCTCATAGGATCGCTTATGTACGTCTTTGGTGGCGTCAGTGAAGAGATGAAAAGTAACGGAAAAAATGCCATCAAAGTCGCCCTCGTCGGTGCTGTGGTATCATGGTCTGGGTGGTTGATTGTCAACTTTGTACTCGATAACTTTTAAACATATGGAAGCATTTTCTTGGGCATTTGAAAGTCGATTCGAGCGTGGACGAAAGTGGTATGCTATCGCTGCTACTATCGCTATCACCGTCACTATTGTGAGTTTTCTTCTCAGTGCCTATCTTCTTGGTATCGTCGTTATCCTCTTCACAGGAGTCTATCTCCTCTATGATGTGAATAGTCACCCCCTCGTCCATGTCAGTGTCACCACAGAGGGTATCTCTCTCGAAGGCGACCTCTTCCCCTACTCTCAGATTCAGACATTTGGAATTATCCGCATCAATAATCAGCCTCTTCTCCTCCGTCTCCGTACCAGTAGTCGTACACTCGGCACAGTCGATATTTTCCTCGATCCAGCGATGGATATAGAGGCACTCAGAACGTTTCTCCTGAATGCCATAACAGAAGATCCAAATGCGTCTCTCTCAGTCGTAGACCACCTTCTCCTCGGTTTACGCTTGTAATTGTCTTTTTTTCATTAGAATATCTCTATGCCTTTTGCGTCTCTCTCATCTGCGGTGAAGATTAATCTCCAACTCTCTGGGGGGTAGAAAGGTGCACAAATATCACTTAACTTACTCTCCATCCGTGGAGAGTTTTTTTATGACACGCTCTTATCTATGAGATACTCTGAACCTCCTCCGCGCTGATACACTCAGCGAAGAATATAGAACCGAATGACTCCGTTCAGTACTTGGTATCTTTCAACAGGCTATAATGCATGGTGTACATGCACGTCAGTGAAGAACATGATGAGATGACGACCGATACTGTGTGAGTCGTATCATGTCTGGAGATATAGAAACCCTAGAACATGCTCTAGAAAGTTGTTCAACAGAATATGCTATACGTCATGTTATTCATGCCTACATTCAAGTCCTCAGAAAAAGAAAACAGAAAGATGCTCTGAACGAAAAAGAAAAACGTATTATACATATGAAAATCCTCTGTATTGCCTCTATTGGTCTCATACTCAAACAATATGGAAGAGTACCCGAAAAATGAGAACCAGTATATAGCACTCTAGAGCGCTTATTGGTGGCATCCCTCAGTGCTACTTCTGTTTTTGAAAAATGAATCGATATACCAGAATTGAGTATTACTTTTCAGGTTTCTTAAAAAAACTCCCCGAAATGGGGAGTTTTTAAAAAATAATTGATCAATATTACCACTCAAGATTTCCTGCTGTCTGGTACTCTGTAACCTTGGTTTCAAAGAAGTTTTTTTCTTTGCGGAGATCCATAATCTCACTCATCCACGGAAAAGGATTTTCATCACCGTGGAGGATGGGAAGATTGATCATCTCGCAACGACGATCCACGATGTGTCGGACATACTGTTTGACTGCATCACCATTGAGACCGAGGACACCATAAGGGAGACAATCATCGACGTATGCGAGCTCGTGTGCTGTTGCCTGTTTGAAGAGATCAATAACCTTGTTCTTGAATTCATCAGTCCATATTTCAGGATTTTCTGCGACGATACCATTGATGAGGTCACGACCATAAGCGATATGGATTGATTCATCACGGAGGATATACTGAAACTGCTCACCAATACCCTTCATTTTGTTATTTCGCATGAGCTGGAGCATCATCGCAAAACCAGCGTAGAAGAATATACCTTCCATGATCATATTAAACCCTATCACATCAAGCAAGAATGCCTGTTTATCCTCAGTTGTTTTGATTTCAAATGTTGGATCCAATATAGACTTTGTGAGATTCACAACGAAATCGTCTTTTGCTTTAATTGATGGAATAGTCTCATAGGCTGCAAATACTTCCTCTGGATCAAGAGAAAGAGAATCACAACAATACACAAATGTATCAGTATGAACTGCTTCTTCATAAGCCTGGCGGAGCATATACTGACGACACTCGGGATTGGTAACATGACGGTACATCGCGAGGACGATGTTGTTGGCCGTGAGGCTCTCAGCCGTTGAGAAAAATCCGAGATTCCACATGATGAGATGGCGCTCATTTTCTGTGAGGACATCACCTGCCTTCCATTGTTCTACGTCTTTTTGCATCGGGATTTCTTCTGGAACCCAGTTATTCGCAACACCATTTTTGTAGTGTTGACGTGCCCACTTATACTTCATAGGAAGTATCTTATTTGGATCTGTACCAACAGCACAGATGAGCTTCTTTTCAGCAGCCATAGGAAGGAAAATTAGAGAATGAAATATTCATACACCACGCACACCCTTTGCAACTGTTCAAAAAATGTATGCACGGCGTGATTGTTTGAAAGAGAAAACACAAGATATTGTGTGATGCATTTATATTCACACACTATATCTAGTCAAATCGAGTTGTGAAAAATCGAATTGCAAAATTCTCTAAAAGAGTTGTATTTTAGAGAGCATGGCCTGATAACGCCCATTCTGAAGAGCTTTTTCTATATCCATCCACTGACAGCTTGCTATACCATCATCTTTGTTGTCTGGCAGAGGAAGGTTTGAGTCAGCGAGAAATAAAAATGTCATCGCATGATGCCAATGCTCTGGTTCCTGCTTTTTTTCACTTGCAGGGATAACATGTGAATCTATATGGAGCAAAAGTGGTTCTTTATTTTCATCAAGCACAAAATCAGCATTTACACCGGTTTCTTCGAGCACTTCCCTTCTCGCTGCTTCTGCTGGATGACTATCTTCTGACTCTATATGCCCTCCAGGGGTAAACCATTGTTTGTGGGTCACATGGTGTATCATGAGGATTTTTTTATTTTTTGGATCTATCACACATCCATCGGCGACGACATGACCTGTGAAATTCTTCCGTGAAGTAATATCCTCCTCTGTGCCACGTATTTGCTTTTCAAGAACGGGAAATAATTCTTCTGGATAGAGAGATCTATAGTCAGAGAAAAGTTGTTGAATAAGAGAGAACACAATTAAAACTGAACTGGAACAATGACAGCCATGTCGTTTTCTGGGAGTCCTGATGGATTATCACGCTTGAAAACGATTTTTCCGAGAGATCCAGCTGGTTGTGCTGGGAAAGTCAGAGAAGCAGTAAAAGGAACCCAATTATCTGTCATCCACTCTCCTTGAGCCTGAGCTGTTACCGTAGTAATCACAGCACCATTATTATCCTGCAGTTCGATAGGAAAAGATGCCTCAAAATACCATGGGCCACGAGCACGGCCCGTAAGTGTGAGAGGACTTGTAATCTGAGCATTGTTCGCTGGGCCTGTCACTTCGATGAGATCAGCAGGACTTGTTGGAGCAGCGATTTTTTCAGATGGAGTTTCTACCACGGGAGCGACTACTTGCTGATTCCAGAAAAACCAAACGCCACCGACGATAACAGCGATGATAAGAAACCATGAGATAATATGCTTCATAAAAATTCGATTAAAAAATACACCGTCATTATAGACTGCAATTCTTGATTGCAACTATTCGCCACTCACCCGAACACTGACTCCATCGTGATGCTCGTAGACACGTTTTGTATTTTTTTCCATTTTTTGAAGAATCTCGGCCTCCAGATCGACGCCCAATATCTCTGCCATACCAAGGAGGTAAATAGCGACATCAGCTAATTCTTCTCCGAGATCATCTTTTTTCTTTCTCCATGCCTCAAATGCCTCCCCTACTTCACTATAGAGATAGGCAAATTCGAGCGGAATATCAGTCACATTGAATCCTTTTGCTACTTTATTGGAATAGATGGATTTTTGGATTTCTCTTGTGTTCATACTACGAGTATATCTCTTTTGAAAAAACTCCAATTATTTTGGAGTTTCTGAAGTAGTCTTTTTATCTTCTGGAGCTGGAATTGTCTGATTCGTAGAACTTCTAACTTGCTTTATTACAGAAGAAATTCCTGGTGTCACTCACGGAATCAACTCGTCTTGTGCGAGTTCCTCTGGAGTCAAATCTGACTCGTCCATAATAATACGGTTCATATTATTTTGGTTAGAAAATACTTCTAACTATGAATTTTATGTATTTATTGAGATATGCAAATTTTATTATTCTGCTACATCGATGACGACGACCTCTGCACCAGCAGAGAAATTCAGTTCGAGCATTTCTACATCTGATATGCGTGCTTGATCGCCTGCTTCGATGGTTTCTCCAGTAGCCAAATCAACACTCCCCTTTGTGACATAGATAAAAACATTTCACGTGCCAGCATGTGCCATATGTGTCCAGGAAGTTTCTGTATCAAAAATACCGCGATAGATAACAGCATCAGTGTGAATATAGAGGGCATCATGGTCAAATCCTGACGCAATCGGAACGAGATGGTTGCGCGGCATAGTAGAGAAATCACGCTCATCGTGTCGTGGTGCGATATTCTCTTCGCGTGGCATAATCCATATCTGATAGAGATGGACCGCCTCCTCTCCCCTGTTCATCTCACTATGGAGAAGTCCAGACCCCGCTGACATCACTTGCGCGCCACCTGCATGGACTGTCGCCCGACCTCCATGAGAATCCTCGTGTGAGATTTCGCCCGATAATACGAGCGTAATGATCTCCATATTACTGTGTGAATGCATGTCAAAACCTTGATGTCCTGCGATGATATCATCATTGAACACGCGAAGTGCACCAAAATGCATATTCTCTGGATCATAATAGTCTGCAAACGAAAAGAGATGTTTACTCTCGAGCCATGAGTGGCGAGCTGTGTAGCGATGACGAGCTGGGATTATTTGGATGTTCATACATTCACTCTATGCGTCAATAAGAAAAAACAAGATTATTCTTCCTCGGAATCTTCCAGATCTTCCAGTACTCAGAAATCATCAAAATAACTCAATCCTTCAAATACAGAATAATCACCCTTTTGAAAGAAATCTTGTATTCGCTGTGCAGCGGCAGAGAGAAAGCCAACAAAACACTCTATCTGAGCACAATTACCATCCTCGCTCTCAACCTCCTCTACCATTACAGGTAAATCAGACATACTCTCCAGAAATGCATTATTAAAATCCCCGAGCATTATCTGCAAGTCTGCATCAGCCATATCGGCATCCTCATGTATACATCCAAAAATCTGGTGGAGAGCTTCTCGTATTTTCATGGCCTCAATAACGACTTTTCTTTTTTCTGCTAATCAGAGCGTATCCCAGTTCTTTAATTGGCTATTGATGGCCGCTATATCCATACGAAACTCAATAATATCTTTTTTCATTTTATCCTCTGTTGCGTCTTCGTAAGCACGAATCCCTTCTTCTGAATCGCTCGTCAATCATCGAAAAGATACTTTTTCCGCTGAAGAGCGAGAGAGGTATTGCTCGAGTGCATTCACTATGCTCTGATAACGACTCAATATATCGAGAACACTTTTGGTGTCACCAGCAACCGCGAGCTCATAGACCATACAAGAAAAATATCCTATATCTCTTTCTGTACAATCATTGTATAGCTCATCTATAGTATTATTTCATACAGGGAACGATTCTATGATGACGAGAACTTTTTGCCGTATGAGAAAAACAGCAAATATCGCATCATGTTGACTCTGTTCAGACTCTTGAAATATGTTTTGAGCTGCTCTCTTGAGTAGTGCTTGTGCATCTTGAACCAATGCTTGTGGTGTTGCTTCTGACATAAAATATCTTTATTTCATGTATCATAAATAAAAATATTATTATGCAACTATTTGAAACACGTGGCAAAGAAGGCAAAAAAAATCCCAAGCTATTGGGTAATAAACTTGGGAAAACCTGACTTCTTGCGTGTTCGTCACACCACAGCTGGTTGATAAAGATATCGATTGTAGCTGGATATGAGATACATAGGCGTCTCGTACGACAAGACATGCCCTGACAAAATAACATAGGCCTTAACTCTTCTTCGGTAATGGTAGCATTTTCACCCGGCTTCATATCGTGCTGTCCAATATCCAGCACCACTTTTTTCCTCTTATATTTCAGACACAAAAGAAAAAAAGTGGTGCGGGAAACAGACAACCTCAATAGATTTTTTTGAAGAGCGGTGAGGGACCGTGAGATCCTCTCCATCGAAGAGTCAAAGTTACCAAGAGCACAAGAACAATTTGTAACCTGAGTATATCACCATATTCGCCAGATGATACTCGTGTGAAATTGCACTTTTCTCAAATGATTTTGTGATAAAAAAATAATCGCATACAGAAGCCATAATCCCCTCTTCTCAGAAAATATACAAAAAACACCACAAAAACCCTGGTTTCGCCCATGAAATGGGCTTTTTTCATAGTTTTGTATACAAATTGTATACGTAGAAAAGGCTATTTGAAGCGGAAAATAAAAATCTCTGTTTTTAAAATGAAAATAAACATGCCCAAAATAGTCATCTATTGGCTTCTTATAATAAAATAGGATATCATTTACCTATGAATAGACCTGATGTATCATCAGAAGCATTGTTACAGGATTTTCGCTGAAAAATCGCGCAAGCCATCGCCACTCTCTGACCAGAAGATGCTTGTTGAGAAATAGCTGATGCCATTATCGAATCGGTCTGAGATACATATTTCGAAATAACAAATTTTGAAAATGATACAGATTTTTTGTTCAGCCCATTTTGGAGAGAAGTTCATACCTCTCTCGTAGCAGAAGAAGAATCAAATCCCCTGATCCGACCAACCAACCTCGCAGAAATGCAAACAAATGAATATATCCTCGCAGAGGAACTCCAGAAAAGAGGTAAAAGTGCGAAAAAAGTATCTCAGGTCATCGTCCAAATGCGCCTCAGAAAAGAGCTCCGCACACAGATCTCAAAGAGAAAAAAAGTATACGTTTTCGACAACACTCCTCGATGAGAACAACAAGCACCAGAAACCGATGAAGTAGCATTTGAAGACTCAATTCGTAACCAAGTCACCAGACTTATTACTTGGGATAATAAATAACCCCGAACAAAATAAATCCCCACTTCTGGGGATTTTTTGAAACCTCCCCGCCCCGTGCTCATGCTCGAAAATTATTGTACCGATTCAGATTCACCACTTCCAGGAACAACAGGTATACAAGGTCAATATACCAAAAAGTCGTCTATACCAATAATTTAATGTGGGAAAACTCTCCTAACTACATCAGTCACAAGCGGTTTGACAATATCGCCTGTCATCCAATCTTTTTTATGGATCTCTGGATATCCATGAGCTATGAGGGTATCGAGATTTGCTATAACTTTTATTTGCTCACACTCTACGAGTGCCTCTACTACTGGTGACGTCTTGAGTCGAGCTGGATGTATAAAATATGGACCATTGACAGGGCGACCAACCATAGCAGACAATCTCCCTTTTTGATCAAAATATGCTCTCTCTGCAATCGACATATTGCCATGAAATAAGCACTCAGCTACATTGTTCACAGCCGATAAATGAAATAATCATGGCATTTTGCCACTCATCTGAACAGAAAGCATCGGGATTTCATGTGTAAATCCATTTCTGGCATGCCCAGCTCTGAGGATTCTCCATTGCAGAGAATGAATGACGCGCTGATACGGCAAGCCCATTTGTTCAAAAGCTTCTCTCACTCACTGACACAAAACCACAACGGCAGAGTAATGTTTGTCAGGTTGTTCTTGAGTTTTTTCATGTGAATCAGTAATCCACCTTATCTCCTTTCAATCACTCGACGAATAACCTACCCTGCGCACGTCTAACCTTGGTGCTCATTTTTTTATAGGAAATGCTTCATGAATAAGATGCTTCATAAGAATTATTATGGTCTATAATAATATTTGTCAAAAATATCCAAAACCTCCCCGCCTCGTGCTCATGGTCGTGGGCTGCTTCGGGGAGTTCTAGTTTTATTCTATACCAAATACTGTCTTGATTTCTTCATGTCGATGTGGCTCAAGCGGATCACGGAAAAATTGCTGTGAATTATCAAGAGCCACCCCAAGTCATACGAATCAATGCTTCGTATGAACTTGATGAAGGCGGGCAATCATATATTCCAAGGCTCTCCATTCTTCTGGAGGGGTCATGATGTGCGGATATTCACTGGTTACTGGAACTTGCCCTTGAGGAACGAAAAGCACTGTCGGGGTAAAAAGCTGACTATCATCGGGCATACCAGAAAATTCTCGCTTCATACCCATACAGAGTATGTGCGTCATATCATCCCGCGCTCTTTTTTGAAAAGCTAAGAAACCTGGAGCTGGCCCATTATAATTACTCCTACTATCTCTTGCCCAAATAATCTCTTTTTCTTCTATTGTCGAAAACGGAGAAGTTCTTCTCTTAAACTTTCCCATCAGCGCTTCCATCATAATCGTCGTCGTCTGTCCCTCATTTCATTCCGCCATCATACCATCGTCAAACTGAAGTGTAGCAGTCTGAAATTTGCGTCTTGAAGATTCAGCGGTTGTGAGGTCAACAGCAACACCATTGGCTCCGCCATTAATTGGCGACATACCAAAAAATGCCTGTCACTGTTCTCTGAGGAATATTTCTCATTGTTTCATAAATATTATTATGGTCTACAATAATATTTGTCAAAAATATAAACCTCCCCGCCCCGTGCTTATGGTCGTAGGCTACTTCGGGGGTATTTTAAAGAAACTAAATTTCAGCATCATCTGACAAAACTGCATCATGAAATTTTCCTGTTATTGTTATTGCAGTAATTTTCCCTGTAAAACCATTCCTTTTAAGTTTCTCAGCAATAGCATTCATAGTCGCACCTGTAGTGAAATTATCATCTAAGATAAGTATATGATTATACTTCTGTAATTTTGAGAATTCTTTAAGAACTATATTTTCACGAGCATTAATAATTCTCTCTATTCCTTTCAGAGTTTTTTGTGCTCGGAGTACACGATCAGGTAAAACAGTTTTTAGGACTTCTATTTCAAACAAATTTATACCCAGCATCTCTCTCAGGACATCTCTAAATTGAACAGACCTGGCAATAGTGGGAGGAGTAAAAATAACTGAATCAATTTTCTTGTCCTGTATATATTTTTTAATATCTGCGACGCTCGGAGCAATTGCTCTCTCCAGTAAGACCCTATCACTATTTTGTTTGCCCAGATACAGTTCCCAGGCTATTTTTGTCTTACCAAATCCCGAGATTTCAACAATATCATGAAAAAGAAGTGTATCAATAAACGTACCCATGTGAGTATCTATTACCTCTCTCAGACTCGTGGTGCCATCAAAAAAACCATGTTTCCTACGCAATACTTCGAGCTCATAATACCGGGTGAGCCAGTACACTAGCTCTCTTGTTTGATCTCCCATTTCTATATATTTTCTTTTTGGATCAGCACACCAAGCGGTAAACCCCTCAACACCACTCTGCATCGTCCCTATAGCGCCCACATAAGTAAAGTGTGTGAGAAGTATGTTTTGAATACCAAGAATAGTCGTCAGAGACGTGTCTTCAAATCCAGACTCACGCATAATATCACTCACGTGTGTGAGGAGATTTCTCTGATCATCTGTGATATTATCAGGAAGAGTATAGCGAGTATTTTTCCCTTTCCCTATGATATGTACGAGTCCTTTTTCGTGCATTGCACGGAGGTTCAAAAAAGCAGCAACAGTCGTCATGCCGAGATACGCACCTACCTGAGTGGTAGACTGTGGACCTTTTTGAGCCAATAGATCAAGAATCTTATAGCTATTATTCTCTGTTTTTTTCATATTATTTTAATGTATTTAGTTATTTTTATATTAAAATTTAATGTATTATATTGCAAAATAATTTAAAGAGCAAATTAAAACTCCAGTTTAAACTGGAGTTTTAATTATTTTAATTCTGATTTTTACTGACAAGCTTCACAGTTCGGCCCATTGAGGATAGAACACATAACCTTTTGTTCTTCGGTGTAGACCTTCTTCGGAGCAGCAGACATCTCGAGTTCTCCTGTTGGAGCTGATGGAGCTGGAGCAGTGACACCGACGGCTTCGAGTGTCGCAGTTGTCGTCACACCACTGAGAGAACCAGAGAGTGCAGCAGCAGATGAGGTTGATTTTTCGATAGCAGTCGCACCGAGAGTTCGGAGGTAGTAGGTGGTTTTGAGACCCATCTTCCATGCCATCATATAGGTGTCGTTGAGGACTTTTCCTGAAGCACCTTTTATGAAGATATTGACTGATTGAGACTGGTCGATCCATTTGCCACGAACAGCAGCAGCCTTGATCACCCATTCTGATCCGATTTCAAATACTTCTTTGTACTTCGCGCGGAGACGAGCTGGGATACGGTCGATCTTCTGGACTGAGCCATCGTGGAACTTGAGTTCTGCAACCATCTGAGCGTCCCAGAGACCAGCTTTTTGGAGGTCGGCAACGAGGTAGTGATTGATGACCGTGAATTCTCCTGAGAGGTTTGATTTCACGTAGAGATTTTTGTAGATTGGCTCGATACATGGGAATGCACCGGCGATGTTTGAGATAGTCGCTGTTGGAGCGATAGCCATCGTATTTGAGTTACGCATACCGTACTGCTTGATGTGTTCACGGACAGGAGTCCAGTCGAGCGTACAGTTACGATTGACTTCGACACGTTCACCACGCTCTGCATCGAGGAGAGAGAGGGTATCGATTGGGAGGATACCACGATCCCATTTTGATCATTTGAATGATGAATATGCACCACGTTCTTTCGCAAGCTCAGAGCTACCGAGGATAGCGTAATAACTAATAGCTTCCATCATCTCATCATTGTATTTGACGGCTTCTTCACTGTCGAAATCGATATCGAGCATGTAGAGTGCATCAGCGAGACCCATGATACCGAGACCAACTGGTCGGTGGCGGAGGTTTGATGTTTCTGCTTCTTTTGTTGGGTAGAAATTGATATCGACGACATTGTCGAGCATACGCATACCAGTTTTTACGGTCTCTGCGAGCATGTTGTGGTCGAGCTTACCATCCTTCATATGACGAGCGAGATTCACAGAACCGAGATTACACACGGCTGTTTCTTCTGCTGATGTATTGAGAGTGATTTCTGTACAGAGATTTGAGTTGTGGATGACGCCGGCGTGGTCCTGAGGAGAGCGGACATTACATGGGTCCTTGAATGTAATCCATGGGTGACCCGTCTCGAAGAGCATAGAGAGAATCTTTCTCCAGAGGTCTTTTGCCTTCATGACCTTGAAGTGTGTGATTTGACCGTTGTGTGTCATCTTCTCGTATTCAGCGTATTTGCGTTCAAAAGCTGAACCGTAGATATGGTGGAGATCAGGGACATCTGATGGTGAAAAGAGTGTCCAGTTACCATCTTCTTGCACGCGCTTCATGAAGAGATCAGGAATCCACGCAGCCGTATTCATATCGTGTGTACGACGACGCTCATCACCAGTATTTTTACGAAGTTCTGAAAAGTCTGGGAAGTCGAGGTGCCAACACTCGATGTACGCACAGAGCGCACCTTTTCGCTTACCACCTTGATTGACGGCTACAGCAGTATCGTTGGCGATTTTGAGGAAAGGAATTACACCCTGAGATTCACCATTTGTTCCCTTGATTTTTGAGCCTGTTGCACGGATATTGGTCCAGTCGTTTCCGAGGCCTCCTGCCCATTTTGAGAGCTGAGCATCATCGGCAATGATTTTAAAAATTGAGTGGAGATCATCATCAACGGTTGAGAGGTAGCATGATGAGAGCTGTGAACGTTTTGTACCAGAATTGAAGAGCGTCGGAGTTGAGCTCACGAAGTGGAGCTGAGAGAGCTGGTTGTAGAATTGGATTGCCCATTTCTCTTTGTCTGTTTCTCGTTTTGCGAGACCCATAGCCACGCGCATCCAAAATGCTTGTGGGAGTTCACGACGATTTTTTTCATGGTGGATAAAGTATCGGTCGTAGAGGTTCTGGACTGAGAGATACGTGAGGATATTATCTCGGTCTGGTTCAATCGCTTCTGCGAGCTTATCGAGGTCAAATGCCATGAGATCAGCTGAGAGATGATCAGTTTCTACGAGAAATTTTACATTATATTTGAAGGCTTCACGGTAACACTTCGTAAATCCAGAATTCTTCATATCTGCAGAACCGATGAGTTCTTTGTAATAACTCATGAGAAAGAGCTTTGCAGCGAGGTATGAATACTGAGGATCACGTTCGATGTATGATTTTGCGGTCATGATAGTCGCCTGAGCGATATCACGAGAATGAATACCATCAAAGATATTGGTGTGAAAATTGCTCACGAGCAAATCGAGATCGATAGCAGGATGACCCTTGGCAGCGATTTCAAAGACACGACGAACTTTTGCCATATCAAATGCTTCGACTTTTCCATCACGTTTCTGGACCTTGAGTTCTTGTTTTTCGATTTTTTCTTCGACGATTTCATTTCTCTCCTCTATACGCTTTTGACGGTAAGTAATATATTCTTTTGCAACTTCATAACGACCAGAGCGCATGAGATGGAGCTCCACTGCATCCTGGATATCCTCGACGCTTGGGACATATTCTGTTCCTCCGAATCGAGTCTGGAGAGCGAGAATAATCTCTGTCGTAATCTGGGGAATAAAGGTTATATCATTATAACCAATAGCGACGCAAGCCTGCTCGATAGCATTTTCGATGCGAGAGCGGTCAAAGGGAACAAGCTCATTATTACGCTTGCGGATGGAGTCCAGAGTCATACGACAACTTGATTAGAAATTAAGGAGGAAAAATGAGAAGTTTTTGGGTTGGTAGAAAAATCGACCAAACACAATATCTTGTGTCCAACAGTTATATCCAGACACTATATCTAGTCAAATGATTTTTTGTGAATTTTTAGAAAACGAGCCACAGAAGCCAAGAGAGTGAATACTTTTTTTGTGCAAGCATTTTTAGGAAAAACTTTCTTGCATTTTGTGTAGGAATTTTGTTATGTGGGTTCTGGGATTAAGAGAACCCTTACGAATGCGCAGAATTCTAACTTCATTTTTGTAATGCAACACAAATTCCTAATATTCAATTCAAGGCAACAAGAGTCGGAACATGTCCATCTATCACTGACTGAAATGCTTCACAGATTTTTCTCTGTTGTTCTTCGAGCGATGGTCTGTCTTCTTTTTTAGCTGCCGCTATGCGTTTTCACCAGAGTGCCTCAACTGTTTGTATAGCTGCAACTGGATCAAGAGGGATATCATCACCCGTCGCAACAATACGTGCTCTGACATGGGCTGTCACATGGGGCAAAAGAGCATTGCGCGTGCCTTGTTTATTAAAGATATTTTCATGTTCTGCACGTTCTCCATCGATAAAAGTTTCTACATAGCTGCGATGTGACCCAGCTATGCGCCCATCGATAAAAAAATCGGCGGTATATCCATCGAGAATTGTTCGCACACAAAAACCCCAATTCGTATGCCAGAGAGTATCTGTCTCGAGAGGTATTGAGAGGTATGGCTGTGGTATATGCATAAAAAATATTTAGAGAATAAGAGAATGATTGAGATGAATATGGAAGAAAAATATTTTTCCATAAGAGGACTTGAGATATTCGAGATAGTCCTCATCAAGCGAGTCTCGACCAAAATTGATAATGAGGTAGGTTTGTCTGTCTGGTGGTACTTGTCTCATATGTTCATCTTGCGTCATAATCCTCATCTGAAAAACATCTCTCGGGCGAAGCTCATGACGAAATATATGCCCCGAAACTGCTTCCCGTACATCATGGAGGATATGTTGAATCTCCCCTGAAGTACAGGGAAATTCTGATGCAATACGAGATTCGATATTTTGAAAATTGAAAACCATAAAAAAAGAATAAAAAAATCCCCAGGCCGTGACCTGGGGATTAAAGTATAAGAGTATACGAAAACTACCTGGTCACATGTGTGAGCAGGCGCATCATAGATGATGAGAGGATATTTCGCATAGAGATAATTATAGGATTATTTTGAGTGGGTCAATACTGTTTAGTCTGTTGTAGCAACTTTGATACCGAGTATCACGAGCGCTCCTCAGAAAAATTTATTGAAAAATCCCTGAAATCGCTCAAACACACGACGTACTCGCGGAATAGTGAGAACAGTGGCAACAAACCCAAACCAGAAAAATGTCTGCACAACACACCACACACCGATCGCGAGTTGTATCCACATCGGTGTCGACGGAGATATTATGAGTGTAAATGCACTCAGAAAGAAAAGTGTTGCTTTGGGATTGAGCGCATTCGTGAGAAATCACATTTTCACGGCCTGAAATGCCGAAATCATATGCTTGTGTTTGTGTGCATCGATATGTATCGTCGTATGTTTGGCTCTCCACGACTGAATGCCAATATAGATGAGATAGAGAGCACCGAGCCATTTCATGATATTGAAGAGCATGATAGACTGAGAGATAATCACCGCAATACCTGCTATACAGTACGTCATATGGACAGCGATTCCTCCACTAAAACCGAGAGCAGTCCAGAGTCCTATTTTTCGCGAATACGCGAGACTGTTTCTCGCACAGAGGATAAAATCTGGACCCGGACTAATCAAGGCTAGGAGATGAAGAAGTCCGACGGTGATAATGAGTGACATAGTGTTATTTTGTAAGACTTAAATTGATGATAAATCCTTCATCAAGTTCAATTTCTTTTGCATCTTTGAGATTTGAATCGCCTATTGTGATAGTAGTGAGAGTCTCTTTCTCAATCATAGACTGATGTTTTTCGAGGATTTTTGCAAGCATTTCATTCTCAGAGGTGAGCGTGAGTTGGAGTCGGTCAGTCACCTGGAATCCGAGTTCTTTTCGAGCATCCTGAATACCTCGAATCATATCACGAGCGTAGCCCTCAAAGGTGAGTTCTTCATCAAGTGTCGTATCGAGACCGATGACATATCCTGCACTTCCCGCAAAGGCAATCGTTGATCCCTCTTTTGGTGTATAGACGGCTTCGAATTCATCCGCTGCGAGAACGACTTTACCTCCAGGTGCTTCTGCTATGGCAATCTCAAGAGTACCTTCGTTCGTCAATGTTCCCTTCCCTGCTTTCGCATCAGAGAGAATCTGCTTCATCCATTGTTTTCGTTCGGTAGCACCGATTTTTTTTGCATCTGGAGAGTAAGTAATCGTGACAGAATCAGAGACATCGTGTGCGATATGAATTTCTTTGACATTGAGCTCTTCTGCGAGGACGAGTCGTGCATCAGTATCGAGATCGAGCGTGATCGTCGCCCCTCGGAGTGGCTGACGGACACGAAGTTTCTCACGACCACGAATCGCGAGACCGAGGTTCGTGAGTGCTTGGAGGTCTGCCATCTTCTGATTGACGTCGACATTGATCAATTTCTTATTCGCTTCTGGGAAATCAGTGAGATGGACTGAATCCGTCGTATTCAAGAGATGCTGGTAGAGATATTCTGTGATAAAAGGACAGAGTGGCGCGAGGAGCTTCGTCATCGTCACGAGGACTTCGTGAAGCGTCTCATAGGCACTCTTTTTATCTGCATCGAGCTCACTTCTCCAGAATCGGCGACGGTTGCGTCGGATATACCAGTTATTGAGTCCATCGAGAAACGACATGATGAGATCACCTGTTTTCTGCGTATCATAGGCATCCATCGAAGCTCGTACATCACGAATAAGAGTATGAAGTTGTGAGATAATCCAGCTATCGAGTTCGTGTGTTTTAGGTGTATTATAATATCCTTGATTTTGTATTTTGTCCTTTGTATTTTGTCTTTTTTCTAATTCCCAGCCATCAATATTGGCATAGGTGGCAAAAAAGGTATACGCATTCCAGAGTGGGAGGAGGACACGCTTGATAGATTCTGCGATGCCAGTTTCTGAGAAGTTCATATCTTCTCCGCGCATAATCGGACCAGACATGAGATAAAATCGTATCGCATCAGCACCATATTTTTCGATGGTCTCACGAGGATCAGGATAATTCCCGTAGGATTTACTCATCTTACGTCCGTCTGTACCATTGATTACACCGGTGACAGCGACATTTTTGAAGGCTGGTGATCACTTCACCATCACACCAATGGCGTGCATCACGTAGAACCAGGCACGAATCTGTCCCGTGTATTCTGCGATAAAGTCCGCTGGCAAACTCGCTTCCATTTTCTCTTGATTTTCAAATGGGTAATGAACCTGCGCGTACGGCATCGAGGCACTATCCATCCAGACATCGAGCACTTCGGGGATACGTTTGTAGATAAGACCATTTTCTTCCCAAGTGATACTATCAATTTTGGGACGATGAAGATCAACTATTTTTTGTCATGAAGCTTCTTCAATCTCCTGACGAGAAGCAAATACTTTTGTATCTTTTACCGTTCCGTCTTTGTCGTACCCATTCCATACTGGCATCGGTGTTCACCAAAAACGTGAACGAGAGATGCACCAATCTGGAGCGGATTCGAGAGATTTGAGGAATCGTCCATGCTTGAAATGATCTGGGAACCAGTTGATATTCTCATTTTGTTCAATCAGTTCTTTTTTAATTCTCTGGATATCGATAAACCATGACTTCTGAGCTTTTTGCATCAGAGGCGTATTGCTGCGAGGACAGTATGGGACACGGTGCGTGATAGATTCTTTTTTGAAGAGTTTTCATTCTGTTTTTAACCTCTCAGTGATAGGATCGATACAGTCGAGATAGAGTTGTCCTTGATAGTCTGGTATTTGAGACGTATACTTCCCTGCTTCATCGATAGCGCTCGTGATATTGATGCCTTCTTGTTTCGCAAGCTGGAAATCCACATCACCAAATTCTGGCGCTTCGTGAGCGATACCCGTACCATCAGTATCCGTGACAAATTCAGCGTGGTAGACGCGGAAATTTTTGTCATCAATTTTCCCGACATAGTAATCAAATGGTGGGATGTAATTTTTACCTACCAAAAATGATCCAGGATATTCGGTAATGATGGTGTAATTTTTACCCTTCATAACTGTTTCAAGGCGATTTTTTGCGACAAAATACCCCTCATCATCAATCTGTACCAAGACGTAGGTAAGTTCATTATGAACTGCGATGGCCATATGCATCGGCATCGTCCAAGGTGTCGTCGTCCAGGCAAGGAGCGATATTTGTTTGAGTTCAGGGAGTTTTTTTTCGAGAGCTCGTAGGGCCAGTGCATCATACATCTGCCCGAGTTGTTCTGTGATAACATGTTCTCCGTACTGCAAATAATATCCATGAGCGAGTTCTGGATCATCTACTATTTTCATCCACTGCATCTGAGCATGCTTTTTAGTCTCTTGTATGACTGGATCTCCTAAGAGTTTGACCTCGAAATACTCACCCTGCCAGAGGGTTTTCTCAGTCATGATTTTCCTATTTCCGAGATGAGAAATAATCTCGATATCCACACCGAGCTCTTCTTTTATTTCGCGTTTGAGGGCATCTTCTGCTGTTTCTCCTGCATCTATCTTCCCACCAGGACACTGCCATCTATTTCCGTGCTTCTTGTTTTGGAGCATCAAAACATCTCCTTCTGCATTACGAACTACTGCGAGTACATAGCGGAGATATCCATCTACTGTATATTCAAATTTTCACCCCTGTGCTTCGTTTTGTTTTGCTATGTCTTGAGTAAGTGGGAATTTCACCGTAATTGCTGGATCCTGGACATCCTGATAACTATCATCCATTGCGATTTCAAAGTTGGAAATCGGTGTCGAGAGTTTCCAGGAATACCATGAGACACGCTTCCCTTCGTAGATATATCACTTCTCCCAGATTTGCTTAAACACCCACATCACCGACTCCATATAGTTCTGATCCATCGTACGGTACGCATTCTCCATGTCGACCCATCGACCGATATGATCGATATACCAACTCCATTCTGCTGAAGTATCGCGAGTATAAGCATAACATTCATCGATAAATCCCTGAATTCCTCCCGCTGATTCCTCGATTTCTTTGTTTGATTCGAGGCCGAGTTTTTTCTGCACTTTTTGCTCGATTGGGAGCCCATGACAATCCCATCCCCAAACACGCTCGACGCGTTTTCCGAGCATGGTTTGATATCGTGGTACGACGTCTTTTATGATCGAAGAAAGAAGCGACCCATAGTGCGGAGTACCCGTGATAAATGGAGGACCATCGTAAAATCGATACGGATTTTCAGCCGGTCGGGATTCGACCGATTTTTCAAAGGTTTTATTTTCTTTCCAGTATTGGAGGATAGATTCTTCGAGTTTTGAGAACTCAGGTTTTCATTTGGGGAGAGAAAAAGGCATAAAAAAACACACAAAAATAAACTGTGTGCTTCGGTCTCGAGAGTTTCGAGAAGTTACCACCGAAAGCGGTACTTGATTTGTCTGCGTCACGTGCAGTAGTCGGAGGGGTCTACTCTTACTAGAAATTATCTAGTATTCTTCCCTCAGCTCGTCCTGTGATAGCAGGAGTCAGGGCTGATGGATTCATTATATCAAAAAAAATGAGAAGAAAACACTTTCCAAAAGTTGCTTCCAGAAAAAGAATAGTATAGAATAAGTACATATGGCCTTCTCAGAAGTATCTCAACCAGAAATCAACACCGAGGAAACACGTCAAAATGAAGAAAAAGCACTGTTTCTCCCCCAACTCAATGAACGATTGAGTCGTGCTCAGGAACGCACACAACGTTTCCAAGAAGATATTCAAACATCAGAAAGAGAAATAGGTGAGACAGAAGCTCGTATCTGAGAAGAAAATAGCAATCTCGATACACGACAATGAGAACTCTCAAATACCATCAATCAGATTACCCAGATTGATAATGAGATCGGTCAAAAACAATCTCAGGTAGACAAAAATACTGGAGAAATTGGTTCAATCGATAAAAAAATCGGACAGCTCAAGAAGCAGCTCGAAAATGGTGGTGGAGAAAGGCCAGAAGACGTCGAAGCTGTCAGACCAGATGGAACCACAACAGGTGGTGGAGAAACTTCACAAAATCGTGAAGCGATACAGAAACAAATCAATGATCTCCAGGGGAAAAAAGAAAAACTCGTTGCCGAAAATACCAATCTCCGTAATCAGATAGATACCCTCAAAAATCAACGCGTGCCTCTCGTGTCACAACGAGATGATCTCCAAAATAATATTATTCCCGCTATTCGTGAACAAATCAAACAACTTACCGAACAAAAACAGCAACAAGAAGACAAAAAAAACGAACAAATCAATCAAAAAGATGAAGCTGAGAACGAGAGTAACCGTATAGCCCAAGAAATAGCCACACAAGAAGAGCAAATCGCTACCGTACAAGTCTCTATTGCACGCTCTCAGGATCTCTATGCTCGCAATTCTGAAGCCGAGAGATTGGAACGAGAAACAAATCCTATTGAGGATATGCTCAGCATGTCGGGTGTTTGGGCTTAGACTCTCTCATACCCTATCTTCCACTGCTTCATCTGTCTATCAAGTTCTCCTGCTCCTGGGAGAACTTTTTCAAGATGATTCCAAAAGGCATCCTGGTGATGCTTGTGTACTGTATGAGTGAGTTCATGGACGATGATATAGTCTCGTAGCTCTACCGGAAGTCGCATGAGCTCGATATTGAGACTGATATCGTTCCGATGACTGCAGCTCCCCCATCTCGACTGCTGGTGACGACAGGAGACACTCCGGTAGGAAAATCAGAGCTCCATCGCAAGCTCCATCGTCCGATGTGGGAGGTACGATTTTGCGAGTCGGCGAAGCTCTATAAGTTGCTCAGAGGTAATAGGTATAAATTGAGATTGATGCTTTCTCTGTTTTTCTATCCAGGCTGTATTTTTTTCGACAAAAGCATGTATTTCTCTCTCTGAGAGTCTCTTGGGCGCACGAATAACTATCTCCCCTGTTGGTTGGACACGGAGGCTCATACGACGAAGCCGCGGAACACGAGTAATAGTTATTTCTCACATGGTTAATCGAGTTTTGACCACTCCCAAAAATCACTCTGTTTCATTGCCTCAAACAGTTTTTTTGCACTCTCTGTCTGGAGGCGCTTACCGACATTATTGATCCATCGTTCCGTTCCACTGTATCCATTTTGGGCATATTTTCGAGCTTGGAAGGCTTGTTCGAGATAGTCCGCATCTTTGGCGATAATGCCTTCTTTGGTTGTTCCATGTTCGTATTCATGAAAAAGATTCTGAATCTCATCTCCAAAATCAAGTTTTGATACCTGATCACGAAGAGCCGTTTCTTCGGCTTGTTGTTTGTTTGTGAGATATGCACTGGCGTTGCGATGGAGATCTCCGATGCGAGCCTCTGGCATGTCATGCCAGATAAGCATGGTGGCGCATTTTTCTGCATCTGCGCCTTCCATTTTTGCGAGTATATAGGCGATTTGTGCGGCACAGAGAGAATGTTCTGCAACACTATCTGGATTCTCGACACCAATAATTCTCCAACCCTCATGTTTGACGTGTTTGAGATGGAGCGTTTCAAAGATAAATGTAACCAATGCGTGAATCATATTATTTGGTATAAAATTCGTTATAAAATGGGGCTATAGCACACTGTACAGCAAGACGGAATTGATCAGAACGTGAGAGCATCATATCGGACCAGAGACCAAAACTCCCATGTGTATCACCTGTGTCTGGAGGTGCACCGAG
>CAZRUI010000015.1:0-18896 GCA_964603225.1 uncultured Candidatus Peribacteria bacterium
GGGCAAAAGCGATACCAGCACACGCGAGGAGTCAGAAGAGGAGAGGAAGAGCGAGGGACATAGGGAACGTTTTAGGAATTCCCTGGTATTATAGAGAAAATAAAAAAAATCCCACCGGAAGCGGTGGGACTCGGTAGATAGAGAAGCTTAACTGAACTCTTCTATACCTCCAGGGGCAATTATCTTGACAGCTGAGGTTCTAGCCTGTCATTTGGTTTGCGCAAGCCCATAACCAGCATTAAACGTATCAAATTCTAAACCTTTTATTTTACCATCAGTTTCCACTTTTAGTCCATTATCAGTAACAACACATCCATACATAGAATTTTGTGTACCGATTGTCACTTTTGCCCCCACAGTCAATTGCTCTACATCAGGGCCAAGATAGTGAGTCATAACATCGAGGAACTCTGGACTCCAGTTTTTTGGTTTTTCAGCCGACAATATACTATCTACCGAACTTCTCACATCGCTTCCTAATGGTGCACCTGATGGTGCTACATCGTCCTCTCCTGGTTTTCCTAAGCTCATATTTGTTATGATTAAAAAATAACAATCATAATATAACATATATAATTTATATTGTCAATACTCTCCTCTTTTTTGCAAAATAGAGAAAAATCATACAATCCTGCTGTTATATCCTAAATCCACACTATGGACTACAATAAAGCAAAAGAACTCATGCGCCTCCAGCAAGAGATGAGTAAAATCAAAAAAGAGCTCGCAAATACGCATATAGAAGCAGAAGTCGACGGTCTCGTTATCACTATCGATGGTGAGATGAAGGTGGTTTCTGTAGTTTTCGAAGATAAATCTATCATCGGTGATGAAAAGAAGCTCGAGAAAGCTATCATGGAAGCGACAAACAAGGGTATGAAAAAGGCTCAAGAAGTCGCATCTACCAAGATGCAATCTGTCGCAAAAGACATGGGCATCGACCTCGGCGGAATGATGGGTGGAATGTAATCAATCACAGACATGAAACCAACACTTTTGATTATGGCGGCTGGCCTCGGAAGTCGCTATGGAGGATTGAAACAAATCGATCCTGTCGGACCTCACGGAGAAATCCTTCTCGAATTCGCTCTCAAAGACGCACTCACCCTCGGTATTGAGGAGGTTGTTGTGATTGTCAGCGAGACGATTCGTGCTGATTTCGAATCCATGATTGTCACGAAATATCCGTCACTCAAGATCACCCTCGTCACACAGACGCTCACTTGCCTGCCCTCTGGCGTCGTCGCTCATCCTGAGCGTCTAAAACCATGGGGAACAGCTCATGCTGTCTGGTGCGCACGAGAAGTCATCACATGACCTTTTATCGTCATGAATGCGGATGATTTCTATGGTCGGGATGCCCTCGAGCAGGCATATAATTTTCTCGCACATCATAGTGCTGATACAGAACACTGCATCATCACCTACCCTATCACCAGCACCCTCTCAGAATACGGAACCGTCTCTCGTGGGATTTGTGCAGTAGAAAATGGGAAGCTCACCAAAATCGTCGAACATACCAAGGTGGCACGCAAAGATGGCAAACTCGTCCATACAGCAGAAGATGGTCACGAGATTATCGTCCCAGAAGATGCTCCGGCGAATATGAATCTCTTTGGCTTTCATAAGAGCTTTTTTGAGATTTTAGACCGCGAATGTCAGAAATTTTTCGGTGAATTCGGACAAGACCTGAAGCGAGAATTTTTCCTCCCTTCCGTCGTCATGCAGGTCATCAAAGAAAATGCCGGAACTATTACCGCTATTTCTACGACGAGCCCATGGTTTGGTATGACATACCCAGAAGACCGTCTCGAAGCAAAAAATAAAATCCAAGCATTGATAGACCAGGGGCCTACGTATAATGCTCTCATGAATAATCGAGCAAAACCAGAACAACTCTTCCAAATAGGGATAAAGTGACTTGTACGCAATACAGACGGTCTCTATCTCTGTTTGAAATCCTCAGAAGGATATTTTGACCTGCCGGGTGGACGAATCGCAGACTGAGAAAATATACCAGAAACTCTCAAACACGAACTCTGGGAAGAGGCCGGACTCTCTGCTGAATCTTTTAAAATAGCCTCAGAGTGAAAAATTCTCTGGACGGATAAATATATCAAATCACACCCATCTGTACCTCGCCTCCTCCTTCTCATCTACGTCTGCGAGCTCAACCAAGAAATATCAATTCAGCTCTCACATGAACACACTGCGTATTCCTGGGAAACAGCTCGTGACTTGTATGAAAAAGTGACTATACTCCAGGATATTCGGTTTGAAACTCTTTTTGAATAAATGCCTATGCCAAAATATATATTATGACAAGCTGGTTTCACTGCTATTGATTAGTTCACTCGGACCAATGGAAATAAGCACCAATAACACTCTTGGTTCGTCTTTTGTGTATATAGGACATGTGTGTAGAGAAAAAGTGAGCTGGTGTTTTTCGATACTTCTCTCCTTTCTCTGGTCTCCAAGACTCACAAAAATCTATCTCATCAAGGAAAATAATATTATAGTAGGTGGTTTCACACTGACTGATATGCCAACCATCATGTTTCACCCAAGAAAGATCCTAAATAGAAATTTTCAGAAGCGAATTCAGAGCATTAGAGAAAATCGACAATATTTGAGCCATCTTCTCATCTTCGAAAAATATAGAGGAAAATGATTTGGTTCTCAGGTTATGCAGTATTTATCACAAAAGAGGAAGGAAAAAATTTGGCTTGTTTCTGAAAAAACTGCAGTATGATTTTATCACAAGATGAAGTTGTGCGAAGTCGATAGTCGTTATTATATATTTCTTATCAACTAATTTATGTTCAAAAATCTCTCTCTCAAAATCACCGACCCAGCTATCTGGGCAACCATCGAGTGAGAATTCGCTCGCGAAAACGATGGTATGGAGCTTATTGCTTCAGAAAACTACACCTCTCCTGCTGTACAAGAAGCACTTGGAAGTGTTTTTAGCAATAAATACGCAGAAGGGTTCCCAGGAAAGCGCTATTACGGTGGACAAGAATTCACCGACGAGATGGAAACTATCGCTATCGAGCGAGCGAAAAAAATATTTCATGCCGATCATGCCAATGTCCAGGCTCTCTCTGGCGCTGCAGCTAATATCTGTATTTACAATGCCCTCCTCGAACCAGGGGATACTATCCTCGGTATGGATCTGAGCCATGGAGGACACCTCACACACGGTTCTCCTGTGACACTCATGAGCAAGGTCTACAATTTCGTCCGTTATAAAACCAGTGCTGCCAATAATAACTTCATGGATTACGATAATCTCCGTGAAATGGCGCTCGAACACAAACCAAAACTCATCATCGCAGGCTACTCCGCTCATCCGCGAGAGCTCGATTATGAGAAATTCGTCGCAATAGGAAAAGAGGTTGGTGCTATCATGATGGCCGATGTCTCACACTTTGGTGGACTCATCGCTGCAGGTGTCATGAAAAATCCTCTCGACTATGGATTCCATGTCATGATGACCACAACACACAAGACGCTCCGTGGCCCTCGTGGCGCTCTGATTTTAAGCAAAGGAATAGTCTCAAATCCTCTCAAGGCTCCAGAAAAAACCATCGAAAACATCCCAACACTCATCGACAGATCGGTCTTTCCTGGCGTTCAAGGTGGTCCACATATGAATCAAGTCGCTGCTATCGCCGTCGCTCTCCACAAAGCTGACACCGATGAATTCCGTGAATATGGTCACCGAGTCCTCGCAAATAATCAAGCCCTCGCTGAGACTCTCATTTCACGTGGTTACAAACTCGTGACTGGCGGAACGAGCAACAATATTATCGTGATGGATTTCTCTGGCACAGATATGGATGGCAAAAAATCAGAACACACGCTCGATGCTATCGGTATCTCAACGTCTAAATCAACCATACCTGACGATCCAAATCCTCCATTCCGACCATCAGGTCTCCGTCTCGGCCTCCCAGCCATGACCACTCGTGGTATCCGCGAAGATGATGCTCGTCAAATCGGCGATTTTATCGACCAAGCCCTCAAAAATGCCGACAATGAAGAAGTTTTAAAAACACTTCGTGAAGAAGTCAGAACATTCTGCAGAAGGTTTCCAGTGGTACGCGCAGAATAATTATCCGACGATATCGTAGTGTGCCTCCTTATCGAGGACTTTTGCGACTGAATTTACTTTTGGATCGTAGTAGCTGATCATGAGCTCAATAAGCTGGTCTTTGTTCAGGATCTCTGAACGTAGACCCACAAATTCGAGACTTCCCTTCACCATGTTTGCTTTTTCTGTGAGGCGTTTTTTGAGGTAATCGATACGAGCGAGATTACGGCGGATTTCTTCATATGTGACTGTTTGACTGACGCCAGCGAAGAAACTCTTCACAATCTGAAACATACCTTTTGGATTCACACTCTGGTTATCGACTTCATCGTGAGGCACGATGACGTAAAATTCTTTTTTCATAATCTGAGCGACATTGACGAGATTGGTGAGAAACTCTATATAGCGCTCTGATTGGTCTTTGAGAAGTGGGTTTTTCTGGCCTGCTGTAATCGTCTTGAGACGGTTGAGGTATCCCTCAATATCGACCTTGAGAGAGCGGATAAGAATCTGAATCGGGAACTGGAGCGCATTGAGAAAGTGCTGAAATGAATAGATAATTGAATCCTGTTCTTGTTCAGACTTGAGGAGAAAGTTGACGGCTTCCACCTTGAGTACGATACGTGCTGACCCATCCTTCATGATGACGATATTGTCACGAATCTCGGAAAATGGGAGATAGCGCTGTGTCGAATCATCGGGATGCGTCGTTTTTGTCGGCTTCACTGATTCCTTGGTCGTATCTTTTCCAGGCTTGATCTCCACAGGTGTTTTTGCTGCAGGAGTTTGTGGTTTTTTCTTACCGAGAAATGCGTCAAGAGGATTCTTCATAATGATATTTTAGATCTTTTTAAGTTGCTCTGCAAGGTTTGAGGTATTCTTTTCGTGTTTTTTGCCCTTTTCTACGTAGGTATCTGACTGTACATAGCCTATTTCTAGTGGAGAATAACTATCTACGCCACGAATCCACACTCTCCCCTGTCCATTTCCACCATTCCCATTGATTTTATATCGAGCGAGATTGAGTATAAATGGCAAAAAGGTCATCTCATGTGTACGAAATTTCGCAACGATGAAAAAAATACCAATAATGACCACACAGATGATAAAAAGTGGGGTATTTGGTATAGTGCCCTGAAATTTATTGAAAAGCCCGAAAGCCAAGATAACTCATACGATGATAATCCCCATTTGACGCAGACTGAGGTCAAAAATAATGGTATCTTCGTTTTCTATCTGGATAGGAATCTTGTACTGCATGGAATAATTCTGCCATAGATTTGCAAAAAAAGCAAAGATTATATCATCTTTTTATGTCAAAAACCCTCGTTCTCCACGATACTTTTCTCTACCGAGGTGGCGGAGAACGTCTTGTGCTCATGATAGCCAATACTCTGGGGGCTGATATTGCCTCTGGGTTTTTCAGTTCTGGAAGCTATAATCTCCGTGAACAAGGCTTCAAGTGAGCTATGATTCCCTTGATGCCTCAGTTTTTTCTGCACGAGTTCCGTTGGATGCCCAAAAAAGTGGCATTTATATGCAAAAATGGCCTCCGACACTTTGGTCTCAAGTGGGCTTTTAGCGTCAATGCTCGGAAACTGGCAAAAAACTACGATACCATCATCTTGAGCGGTGATTGTCTTTCAGCGGTACATCATTTCCGAGACAAAAAAATACTCTACTATTGCCACACCATTCCTCGCTATCTCTTTGACCAAAAGGAAGAATACGAGCGAAAAGTCCCAAAAATCATGCTCCACGTCTATCAGGTTATGACCTCGATATTCAAACGAGCATACTTGCGAGACCTTGGCCTCATCGAGAGACTCATTACGAATTCAAAAAATACCCAAGCCCGTATAAAAACATTTACTGGTCGAGACGCAGAGATACTCTATCCTCCGGTCGATACTGGATTCTTTTGCCCTGGCAACACGAGTGAAAAATCATATTTTCTCTCTTTTGCACGTCTCTCTTCTATCAAGCGAGTAGATAGAATCGTATCAGCATTTCAGTGAATGCCTAATGAGAAACTCATCATCACGTATGGCAAAAATGATCCAGAAAAATCAAAGATACAATCCATGATTGAATGATGCAGCAATATCAGCATGCGAGAATCTCCTTCCGATATCGAACTCCGAGAACTGATTCGTGGTGCAAAAGCAACAATCTACGTACCTGTGGATGAAGACTTCGGTATGAGCCCCGTCGAATCTATGGCCTGTGGTACCCCTGTGATAGGCGTCAACGATGGCTGACTCCGTGAGAGCATCATCGATGGAAAAACAGGTATTCTCATCAATCCTCGCTGCACTCCAGAGGATATCCAAGAAGCTGTAAAAAAAATTGATACTCTTGGTAACCTCTCCCCTGCTTGCATCCAGAGAGGAGTTGATTTTAGCCTGATACAATTTGAGCAAAAGCTCCGGGCCATGCTCTCAGCCTAGAACCTATCTCTATAAAAGAGAAACCAGCCGAGACTGAGAATGCTCGCAAGAGATGCGGACCAGAGAGGTGAAATATGCTGACCAATCATCCATGCTCCAACCAGTGGTCAGATAATAGCCGTGAGACTCCCGAGGGAGCTAAAATATCCCGTTACTTCTCCTCGCTTATTTGGATTTGTATGCTGCATCCCCTCTGACTGCATCACAGGCCACATCGCAATAGTAAAAAATACCATACAGATCTCCGCTATAAGCCAGATATGGACCTGTGGAGACGGTGTCTGGTCATACAATGCTACGAGTGTAAAAAGTATGCTGGAGGCGGTGAGACTGGTCGCCAGTATTTGTCGGGGGGTAAACTTCTTAAGCCAAAAATTGTTGAGGAGATATCCCTGACAAAATGCCATAAAGACACCCACAAAAGCAAGAATATATCCAATATGTGTCTCATCCATGTGGTAAAAAGCATCCATATACAAGCCGAATGAATGTCGATAAACGCCTGCACCTAATCCGATAACAAAAAAGAGCCACAAGTACATCGCGATTTTATCATTGAAAAGAGCGTTAAATACGGCAAATTTGTCCATCTTTTCTGTACTCTCACTCCTGTTGGTGTGCGTCTCTGGAAGTGTGAAATAGATAAGAAGAGCATTGAGGATGGAGAAAACACCAGACACCAAGAATGGAACAGGAAAACCAAAACGAATAAGAAATCCACCAAGCAGTGGGCCAACTATCATCGCCATACCAAACATCATCCCAAAGATACCGTAATATTTTGCTCGCTCTTTACTATCCTTAGATATATCTGAGAGAATTGCTTGCGCAATAGTGATATTACCAGCAGTGATACCATCAATGATACGACCAATAAGTACCCACCAGACACTTGGTGCAAAGGCTGTAATAATCCATCCTACTGCAGACCCCATAACACTCGCCAAGAGAATATTTCGTCGACCAAATCTATCTGAGAGTCGACCAAGATACGGCGCAGAAACAAAACTAAAAAAAGCATAGGTCGCCCCTATTACCCCGACCATCATGTGAGAGATTCAGAACCGATCGATAAATGATGGAAGAATCGGAAAAATAATAGTGAGGCCGATGAGATCGAGCGCAATTGTGAGAAAAATAGCGCGCTTTGGATTGGATGATTGGAGCTTATTCATACTGGATATTTTATGTGTAAACTTTTTATTGCAAACTTTATTATTGCAATAAAGTTGCATTTACAATTTTATTGCTATAATCCCCAGATGAGACAAACAAAAACACGTCAAGAAGTACTCTCCTTCCTCGAAAAAAATCATAGTGCATTTACCCCCTATGAAATAGCCGAGAAGCTCTGAATAAATACCGTGACAGTCTATCGAGTTCTCGATTTTTTACGAGAACAAAAACTCGTACACCATATCCCCGCTCTCGGAAAATGGAGTGCCTGTACATGTCATGAGCCGAACAAAGATCATGGGTTTCTCATCTGTCGAAAATGCAAATCTGTCGAGGAATTCCTCTCTCCTCATCAGTGCATCCATCATCATGATTTTCAGTGTGAAGAGCATGTGCTTGAAGTTCTCTGAACATGTCATAACTGCCTCAAAAAATAACCCCCATTTTTATGTCTTCTCTCTTTATTATCGTCGGTCTCTTTTTGATTTCTGCAACGGGATTGGTTCTCTATATTTTTAGAGAAATTCCCAAAAAAATACTCCATATTTTAATTGCACTCGGCGCATGAACGATGTTCTCAGTAGCTCTGGTGCATATACTCCCAGAAGCCATGGAAAATAATGAAAGTGCCCTTTATGCATTTGTGGGTGGGTTTTTATTTATTTATCTCCTAGAAGAACTCCTCACTCCTCATCATCATGACCACAAACATCATGATCATACACACGAAGACCCACATGAACACATGCAGCACATTATCATCGTTTCTTGGATTGCTATATTTATCCACACCCTCCTTGACGGCGTAGGCATCAGAGCTGGTTTTGCTATGGGGGAAGAACTCGGTATGAGCATATTAGCCGGCGTCGCCATTCATCAAATTCCCGTATCTCTCTCAATCGCTTCCCTCCTTCAAGAGTCACTCTTTGCAAAAAAATATCAAATGTTCCTCATTCTCCTCTTCGCACTTTCTGCACCAATAGGATTTTTGATAGCTGGAATTTTTATTACCAGTGTATCACCACTCTTCATAGCTCTTATTACAGCTCTCGCTGGATGATCACTTCTCTATGTCTCCAATGTTGAGCTCCTTCCCATGATTCACTCACAATCATCAAAGCATATGAAGTACATAACTGTTACCCTCTTTGTTTTGGGAGTTATCGGGATGAGTCTTGTGGCATTTTTTGAATAAAAAAAGAGTCACCTCGGTGACTCTTTTTGTAGAAAATATTTAGGCAGCGGGTGTGGTTGGAGCTGTCTTGATAATCTGTTTTGTAGTAGGTCGGTAGAGTATAGATGCGCTCTTAAATTCAAAAACGAGATCACCCGATTGAGCATCGGCAGCAAAAGCTGTATCAACTTGTGCGTCAGTAATACTTCGTACATTTTGCAGTACTTCATCTGGTCCAATAGCTATCTGTGTCACGAGGTGTTCGAGAGCTGCAACAATCTCTGGAGTGAGTGTCACAGAAGAAGAGATACTAATACGCTGTGGTTCAGTGACATCTGCAGGTGCTGGTGGTGCTGGTGGCTCCATCATGCGAGACTGACGAGAATAAATATACCCTCCGAGTACGACGAGTGCTACAACTATAAGTGCCACTATCGTTGTAAAAATACTCGTATCGACACGAGTTGTTTTTGGTTTTGGGAGTGTCTCTGGTATGAGATCTTTTGTAAAATATGATACCTTTTTTGTAGAAGGAGATGCCTTTTTCGAAGGTGTTTTTTTTACTACTGGAGCAGCCACTTTTGCAGGAGTTGTTTTCTTTGCAGGAGCAGTTTTTGTCTTCTTTGAAGTGGATTTTGTAGAAGAAGTTTTCTTGGTTTTCGGAGACGATTTTTTTGTAGCAGTCTTTTTTTTAGGCTCAGCCATAGGGAAAAGAAATGAAATAATACACCAAAGATACTCATCTTTAGGGCTTTTCAAGGCATGCGAGGTCAGAATTCAGATGACAAAAAATAATTGTCTCCGAAATTATATTTTATAAATATTCTCTACAATATGCCATTTTTCTCACATTCTTCTTGTGTTGTCATACCGAGAAGTACTTTTGCACGAGCATCATCCAGAATGGAGAGGAAGCCTCCTTTTTGAGCAAGCATGCGAATCTCTGAATCGTTTTTACGAGTACGAATAGCTTCGCGAATCTCATCTGTTACTTGGAAAACTTCATAGATACCCATACGTCCACTATAACCAGTGTGTCCACATATATCACATCCAGCACCTCGCTGTGAGAGTGGCTCTGTGACACCATATCGTTTCAAGAGGACGTCATCACCTGGTAGTGAAGCAATTGTTTCACGTGTAGCACAGTGACGACAGACGCGACGAACAAGACGCTGAGAGATGATAACATCGAGTGATGCAGCAACGTCAAATGATCCTACCCCCATATTCTCGAGACGTTCCAGTGTCTCAAATGCACTCTTGGTATGGAGTGTTGAGAGCACGAGGTGACCCGTGAGAGCTGCCTGAACAGCCGTATTCGCTGTATCGAGATCTCGTATTTCACCAATCATGATAATATCTGGGTCGTGACGGAGGATGGATCTCACACCCATAGCGAATGTGTACCCAGCGCGCTCGTTGATCTCTGATTGTAGGACACCTGGAATCTGATATTCAATCGGATCTTCGAGGGTAATAATCTTGTCTTCTGGTTTTCTGAGGGCATCGATCATGGTATAGAGTGTTGTTGTCTTACCAGAACCAGTTGGACCTGTCACGAGTATCATACCCTGTTTTTTTCCCAGAGCATTGGTGATAATCTCCTTTTGAGGGCCGATAATACCGAGTCAGTCAAAATTAATTACGTTTGTAGATGAGTCGAGAATACGACAAACAATACTCTCACCATATCTCGTTGGCATCACAGAAACACGGACATCTATCTGAGCGTCATGACCTTCTTTTCAGAATCGGAATTTACCGTCCTGAGGCACATCATGGATATTGAGTTTGAGGTTCGATTTGTACTTCATTCGTTCTACGATATTCGCTTGTTCTTTGGCCTTGAGCGTGCCCACAGTTGCCAGGTCACCATCGATGCGAAAACGGACTTCTGCATCGGTCTCATGGAGCTCGAGATGTATATCAGAGGCATGGAGTTCAAGTGCTCATTTTACGAGAGCCATGAGTGCGCCATCTGAATCCTGTCTATCAAGAGAAAGCTGTATTTCATCGAGTATGTGACGAAATTCTGGGAAATACATACTCGTCCCTGATTGCTCTTTTTTGAGAATCTGGGAGAGTTTTGCGACGTTGTCAGAAACCTGAGTCATACCCTCAGTCTACCCTATTTCTCTTCGCTTTGCAAAAATATCGATACAATATCGCCATGCCAGGAAAAAAGTCACTCCATCTCATCGAAAAAATCAAAAAAAACTTCATAGATACCCATGATAAAAAAATAGTCGTGGCCTGTTCTGGTGGACCGGATTCTATGGTGCTCCTCGACCTCTATACAAAGGGCTTACTGCCCTCCTCGAGCATTATCGTCGCGCACATCAATCATCACCTCCGAAAAACAGCAACACGAGATGAGAAAATCGTCCGAGAATATTGTGCACAACATGGACTCACATTCGAAGCCCTCCAAACAGACATCAAAAAAGAAGCAAAAAAGACAAAAACCACGCTCGAAGAGTGTGCGAGAAATATCAGAAAAAAATGGCTCGAGGATATCCGCAAAAAACATCACGCTGACCTCATAGTCACCGCACATCATAGCGATGATCAGGCAGAGACGATTCTCTACCGTATTATAAAATGAACCGCGCTCACAGGACTCGTTGGAATAGAGTCTCTCTCAGGGTACTATCTTCGCCCTCTCTTGTCTGTGACAAAAGCTGATATCCTGGATTATGCCCTGAAACAGAAAATACCATTTTGATACGACGAAACCAATGATGATACCAGTATACCCCGTAATCTCCTCCGACATACAGTCTTGCCTGAGATACGCAGCATCAATCCGGAAGTGAACACTGCCCTTACCCGTCTCAGCTCTACGGCTCAAGAACTAAAAATAAGTTTTGATATATTTTTTGGGGACATCATACAGAAAAAATCGTTTGAACTCGATTGGTACCATGGGCTTCCTCTAGGTTTTCAACATGAGCTTCTCCGCTTTCTCTATGAACAAGCAAATGGATCTACGCATGGCCTCTCAACGGCACTCATAGAAGAAGTCGACCGGTTTCTATCGACCAGGAACGGAGGAAAGAAAGAGATAAAAAAACTGAAACTTGAGAAGAAACAGGGGAAAGTTTTTTGGATTTAGTTTTCTCTTAGTTCCGTTTTCCATCAAGAATCCCCCTGGTTCTTGAGCTCACTTTGCTCTTTAAAAAATCTAAGTATTCTTTACCTCTTTCTGTCAGCGTAATGATTCATTCCTTTGTGACTACTAATCCAGCATAGCCATAGTCAATGAGCGAACGATGAGATTTTCGGAAAATAGTTGGTGCAACTTCGTCAAAAAAATCATTCACATGGCATCATCATTGTGTCCTTACAAGAAGAAGTGAAGTCACATTGGATCAAACTTCAAATCATAGGTCCTCAAATGGTGTATGAGAAGTCATTGCATTCATATACACCTATAATAAGTACTTCCTTATAAAAATCAATTATGAGGAGAAACTTTGGAGTTGTTCTTTGAGATTCATGATTCCCTCGCCTATTTTCGCAGAAACAAAAATCGGTTTTAGATGCTTATATTCTGTTTTTAATTTTTTAATCTGCACTCTTGTACACTTATCTATTTGATTAAAGACATAGAAACGCGGTTGAGATGCTCCAATACGATCCAAAATCTCATCTGTAACGGTAATTCTATCTCCAATATGCGGATCGCTTGCATCAATCACATGAAGGAGTATATCACATGAGAGAGACTCTTCAAGCGTCGAAGAAAAAGCATCAATCAATTCTGGAGGCAGGTCACGAATAAACCCAATAGTATCGTAGATGAGTATATCAGTTCTCGGAACAAAATTCCCTTCTCAATCAAGATAGGCAGACTGAGGGAGTTTGAGTCGTCCAACAGAAGTCCCAAGAGTGGCAAAAAGTTCATCTTTCTCGTAGACGCCTTTATCAGTCAGAGCATTCATAAGAGTTGATTTCCCTGCATTGGTATATCCGACAATCCCAACTGTGACAGCATTCATCCGTTTACGAGCTCCACGATTCTGTATGCGTACTCGACGATAGTGATCAATTTTTTCTCTCGTTTTCCTCTCCATCTCCCGCAGATGTCGGCGCATAATCTCGGTATTTGTCTCACCGATACCTTTGTTGGAAGTTCCTCATCCTCCTCCCTGCCTATCCATCTCCATACCCATACCAAATATACGCGGTCACATGTGTTTGAGTGATGCGAGCTGAATCTGGAGTTTTGCTTCAGGAGTTTTCGCATGGAGTTGAAATATTTTGAGAATCAAATCCACACGATCCCATACTTGTAGTTTCATCTTTCGTTTCTCAATCTCTTGGATAATAGCAAATATTTGCCTCGCTTTTAGGATATTTCCAATAATGAGCACATCAGCTCACAGTTCTTGTGCTAATGTCAGCACTTCATCAAGCTTTCACTTCCCAACATAGGTGGCATAATCAGGCTCATCACGCTTCTGGAGGGTCTGGAGAACTACAATGCCTCTGTAGGTAGAGACAAGTTTCTCCAATTCCAGGATACGATCATCGAGACTATACCCGGCAAGAAGACGGGAATCTTTTGGAGCTATATCGAGGAGTATAGTACGCATAGCGCTATGATAGAACAATTTATCGAAACTCCAATATTTGCATTATAGTAAAAAACATGATAATATAGATTTACTATGAATACTACTGCCCCTAGACATACGGCAACATATAGCTTCACAATGTGTAAACGATGTGGTTATATTATCGCTGCAGAAGAGGAATTCTGCAAAGCATGTCAGAATGAAACAGATACCAATCCTCAACTTTTTAAATAAAAAATATGCAACTCAAAGAGTACAAATCAAATAAAGCTGGCCCTGGGGGCGAACTGAAAGATAATGAAGGCCCTCGAAAAATCTATTATGATATTATAATGAAATATGATGATGGCGGTCTTTGCCAAGAATGTCATTATTTCGATGAAAGTGGGGAAGAAATGAAAAAAGAGGATTTCTTAAAAAAATATTTACCAACAAATGCTAGAGGCGACCTTGTAGAAACAGAATGTGATTCTTTTGAATATAACATCGATCAATCAAATCAACCTCAGACTCTTCTCGTTCGCGCACTTCCAACAAAGCGCCACAAGACTAAAAGACTTATAGTAGAAATTAGTAATCGTTTCAAGTGAATTTTTAGATGAAAAAACGCAGCATAACATCTCCTATCATCCTCGCTATTCTCTGCGCTGTCGGTGTCCATACAGTGCTTTTTACTGATTCTGGTCACCGTCTCCAGAGTGCCATAGTCGAAAGCGACACGACGAGTCATGCCGAGGCGCATCTGGTCGCGAGTGAAAAAAATGTGGCTTTCAAAGTCAACGTCACAGCCACCAACGTCACAAAAATCGAGGGGACACTCAACTATGATGATGAATCAGTCATTCTCAGCAATCCTGTTTCATGAGTTTGAAACATCACAATAGTTGATCAAGATTTTTCCAAAAAAGTAACGCTCACATTCCCAAAACCAACCAATATACAAAAAGGTGATACGCTCGTCACTTGGACTATGACTCCTGTACTCCCAGAAGTTCACTCTATCAATCTCACAGATGTCACCATCACTATGACTGATGGAGAAAATCCACTCACGACAGAGGGTACTGGAGAGTTTTAGTGAGTTAAGTCCAGAATAATTTCTGGCTTCAAAAGTTTCGCAGGACAATCAACTACATCAACCGTATCACCCAAGAAGTTCTGAAGAGCTTCTTTTTTTGACTCACCAACAGCAAAGAGACAAGTAAATGGAATCTGAACTCCTGAAGCCGACAAGGATATCCGACGTGATGGTGGCTTCGGAGAATCAACGATATCGATATATCTACTTCCCTGCGTATCGAGTCACGGATGGTGTGGAAAGAGCGATGCGATATGTCCATCAGGACCGATTCAGAAGAAGGCAATATCAAAAAATGGTATTTCTGATTCATATTTCGCTGCCTCTACGATATCTCATAGAGTGATAAATTGAGATGTTTGCAATATTCACATCTCACAGAGTGGTCAGATAAATTTTTCTATGACATGCACATCATTTCTATCCTTATCTCAAGCTGGCAAACATCGTTCATCCACGAGTCAGAATCTCAACTTCAGGAGGTCCACCCCTCTCCAAGTTTCTGGATGCGAGAGGACGTACTCATACCACGAGTCGAGAGATGTACCTCCCGGGAGGCCAATATGTATATCCACACCGAGCTCCATCATGTCTCGGAGATGCCCAGAGAACCATGTTGTGATATCTTCGTAGGAATGCGTGATTTTCATACAGACTATCTTCTTGCGTTCACTCAGAAAATCAAGAAAATCATCCCATGAAGAAAAAAACACACTCCCCTCTCGATATCGTCTCACAGTTTGCCATACCTACGTTCACACTCGGGGCACAACTCGCACTCTCGATGAAATACCCTGAGTGGGCACTTGTACTCAATATGCTGGCTCAGCCATTTTGGCTCTACTCTTCTTGGCAATCGTACAAAAATGCCGGACAAGTAGGCATCCTCATCACAACGCTCGCCTTTTCTCTTATCACTGCAATTGGCATCGTGAATTATTGGCTCTAAACTTTTGGAATTTCTCCTGGTTTGTATATTTGTAGCAGTGGACAGTTATCAGTACAGTGAAGCAAATCATCCACTACTTGCCATGCGGCACGGACACTGTCCCAACGAACAAAGTAGGATGCATCTCGAGCAATTCCTTTTTCGAGGAGCGTCTCATAGGCGTTATTTTTATAATCAGCAGTTTCTGCAAATATTTTTTCACTCCCATCACGGAAAATAAATCGTACTGAGCTTTCTTTACGATCAAGTGCCTTGCCTGTTTCGAGTGTCACAATCGTATCCATCCATAGAGCATTATCGATGGTAAGTTTTGTTTTGATATACGTTTCCGTTCGTGAGTCTGGTTTTACTCATGGAGTATTCTTGTATCATTCATACTGCCCGATAATAATGTCATGACGAGGGTCAAGAAGAAGCGGCGCTATAGAACTAATAGCCTGAAATATCCTATCTCGTACATCGTGTTGATCTCGAGAATGAGGAGTTTGCATCGTAGCGAGAGCGAGCATCTGGAGGAGATGATTCTGGAGGAAATCTCTGGTTGCACCACTGTGATCATAATATGCTCCGCGGTCTTCTATTGTGAGTGTTTCTCGTGCTGTGATATGAATCTCAGCAATTCTCTGACTGTACCAAGCATCACCCTGCTCCAGACGATATTTCATCATCTCTCGAACGAAGTTTTTCCCGAGATAGTGATCAACACGGTATATCTGATCTTCAGAGAAAATATGCTGAAGCTCGAGGTTGAGAGTAATCGCTGTCCTCAAATCATGACCAAAAGGCTTCTCTATCATAACACGAGATTGAGCAGTATTGAGACCGACAGAAGCGAGACCTTTGGCGACTGATACAAAGTATTCAGGACTCAAACAGAGATGATAAGTAATCTCACCATCCAAACCACCTATGTGCGCAAGTTCGTTTTTTAATACGCTATAATCACCTCATTCTATATCGATGCGGACGTAGGAAATAGTCTCTGTATGATTGAGGAGGTCGGAATATGGTGCGAGGAAATTGCGAAAATCATCTCGTGTCCAATCACGACGACCGATACAGACGAGGTTATTGTAGACTCATTTTTGAAGCAAGGTGCCAAGAGCTGGAAGGACGTAGCGAGTTGCGAGGTCACCTGTAGAACCAAAAAGGACGAAAGTTTTCATGGGGGTAGTATATGCTTTTTGTAAAAACTGTGAAATCAATACACTTCCTCCATTCTATGCATTTTCTTTTTTCTCTTCTCGGTGCTGGTTTTCAGCTTTTTGCCTTTATCACCTATATTGCAAGCATCTTTCGTGGTAAAACAAAACCTCATCTCTACACCTGGCTTCTCTGGTGAACACTCGGCACTATCGTCACGGTCGTACAGATAACAAATGAAGGTGGCTGGTCAGTCCTCATATCTGGTCTTATGGCTCTCTGTAGCCTAACAACAGCAGCACTTTCTCTCAGATATGGCGAGACAAAACTCACAAAAAGAGATACATACCTCCTGACAGCTGCGATTATCACTATCATACTCTGGCAACTCTCAAAAAATGACCTTCTCGCCATCATCCTCGTTTGTATCATTGATGCGATTGCCTTTTATTTTACATTCAAAAAGTCATATTCAAAACCCTACGATGAAAAACTCTCCTCATACATCCTCTGGACTTTTCAACTGATCAGCTTCGCTCTCGCTGTCAGAAATCCAACTCTCACAACCCTTCTCTACCCTGTTTTTCTCACTATAATGGAAGGCGTGTTCGTATGTTTTTTACTTTGGAGAAGAAAAATAATCAAACAATAAGATGAACTGGATAGAGTCTTTTACATTAGAAAATAAACCTATTGTGGCGCTCGCGCCGATGGATGGATACTGTGATAGTGCTTTTCGAGCAGTGTGTCAGAAGGTCGCTGGAGGTAATATCGTCGTATTCTCAGAATTTTATAGTGCTGATGGCCTCCATCACAATCCCCTCCTCGCAAAACGAGTTCTCGTTCATGACCCAATTGAGCATCCGCTCGTATTTCAGATATTTGGAAATACTCCCGAAATATTTCTCTCTGCTGGGAAAATCATCGAATCCTATGGTGCTCAAGGTGTCGATATCAATATGGGTTGCCCGGCGAAAAAAGTCGTCAAATGTGGATACGGCTCTGGACTGATGGTCGATCGTGATCGAGCTATGAAAATCGTCAACATCCTCGCAGAAAATCTATCTATTCCCGTCACGGTCAAAACTCGTCTCGGTTGGAATGGATCAGATGAGCTCGTAGAATTCGGGCAAGCACTTGAACAAGCAGGGGCAAAACTCATCACCGTGCATGGAAGAACCTATCAACAAGAATATACAGGGAATGCTAACTGGGAACCAATTTTTGAACTCCAGAAGAATGTCAAAATACCTGTACTCGGGAATGGAGACTGTAAAAATTATGAAGATGGGATCACCAGAATCTCAATGACGAATGACGAATGACGAATGACGAATGAAAAGAATCTGGGAGGTTTTATGATTGCTCGGGGTTCACTCGGGAACCCATGGTGCTTTCTCCCAGAAAATTATGAACCTAGCTGGCAAGAACGACTCGATGTCATGCGCGAACATATGGAGCGAATGGTTGCAACAAAATGAGAAAATCGAGCCTGTCTCGAGATTCGTAAACACTTCACGCACTACCTCCATGGTTTCGAAGGTGTCAAAGAATACAGAAAGAGGCTAGCGGTTGTCACGAGTCTCTCAGAAACAGAAAATATTTTGAAAGAATTATCTGAACTAGACGTACTACATCTTGAGACTCACAAATAAAACCTATACTCTTATCATAATACCTACTCTATGTTTGACCTCGCTCATATACACGTCATGATTGTCCATCTCCCTATTATAGGAGCAGCTCTCGCAGCTTTGCCACTTCTCTGGTGACTCTATAAAAAAGATACAACGATTCAGCTCGTCGGGCTCGTCTTGATGGGAGCATCGCTGATTGGGCTCCCTATTGCTATGGGTTCAGGTGAAGAAACACTTGAAAAATTCATGGCAGGTGGGATATCTCCAGACCTCGATAATGCTGGTGCACATTATGCTTTTCTCCATTATCAAGCAGCAGAATTAGTTTCAAAGGTGGGATATATCGCACTTATCCTCGTCGCAGGACAGGTGTTTTTCTGGAATAAGAAATTCAAATATAAGAAAGAACTTTTTCTCATCACCGTCTGACTCAATCTCCTCCTTATTATCGGATTTAGCTATGTAGGATATCTCGGTGGGCAAATCCGACATCCAGAATTTCGACCAACTGTTGTGACAGAAGGGAGCCCTACCCTTGCGAAATAGAATAAAAGTTCTACAATAACAGAATATGACCCCTGACCCCAGTCTCTGAATCGTACTCGGCATA
>CAZRUI010000016.1:0-17685 GCA_964603225.1 uncultured Candidatus Peribacteria bacterium
ATCAAGGAGGCATCAGAATAAAACGTCTTATCGGGACACCAGGAGAAACTCTGGAGATAAGCAATGGAATGGTTTATAAACTCGTCGATAATACTCAAATACCGCTCGAAGAACGCTATCTCGAAGAACATATGCGGACATGTGTACCTGGAGCGTGTACCGAAGCTGAGAAACACGTCTATAGTGTTCCAGAGAATCATTATTTTGTTCTCGGAGATAATCGTACAAGCTCACGTGATTCGCGTGGCTGCACAGATATCGCAGACTGTCGCGGTAAACAACCACACTATATACCAAGTGAAGAGATTGTCGGAAGAGTTATTTTTTCTTGGTAGTTGCTATGTTCTACCTCGTTGATAAACCTCTCGGGATAAGTAGTAATCTCGTGGCAAAAATACTCAAACGTGTACTCCGTGTTTCTAAAATAGGCTTTGCAGGAACACTCGACCCACTCGCGACAGGGCTGATGATTATCGGCACTGATGGATCTTCACGATTATTTCCTTTGATGGAACATCATACAAAAACCTATGAAACCACGATTCGCCTTGAGGGGACGTCATCATCGTATGATCGAGAGCAACCTATTGAATCAATAGAGGTCAGCAAAGAAATCCAAAAAAAGCTCACAAAAGAATATATAGAGTCAGTTATTTCTCATAATTTTCTTGGCGATATCATGCAGATACCGCCAACCTATAGCGCGACATGGATTGATGGACAGAGAGCCTACGAGCTTGCTCGAAAATGACATATAATCGATATAAAAGCAAAAAAACGAACCGTTCACGTATTTGATATTTTGAGCTATGACTGGCCTCAAATTACGGCAAAAATAACCGTCTCGCACGGTACCTATATTCGATCTCTCGCTCGAGATCTCTGAATACAATTACAAACAGGATGATATCTCGAATCTCTCCGACGAACCGATATAGGACATATGAGTATAGATAAGCATTCATGGATACAGCACAACGATATTCTTTATGCACCCATAGAGCATACAGAAGTATTTCCAAACATACCATTCATTCATCTCTCCGAAGAACACAAAAAACATCTCCGTCTCGGAAGTACACCTCTTGAGACAGAGAGGAAAAATGGACACTATTTTATACAATACAAAGATGCTTCCTATGGACTTCTAGAGTCAAGGGAAGGATTATTATTTCCGGTAAAAAATGTAGTCTAAGCTTACCAGTTATTGAGTACTGCCTGTGCATCATCTTTATTACCAGCATCGGCTGCTTCTTTTGAGGCAATTTCTTCTTTTTTCTTCTTGAGTTCGTAGCCCTGCCACTCAGACATATGTTTTTGATTGAGGGTCTCGATTTCTGTTTGGTATTTTTTTTCGAGTTCATCGAGCTTCTTTCGTTCTGTTTCGAGGATATCTGTGAGACGCTGAACTTGATCAGCATTCATCGAAGGAAGTATGTCAAACCAATACTGACGTTCACTATCGTCCATAGACTCAGTTGCGAGGACAAGTTCTATGAGACGTGGATACTTCGTTTGCACCTCATCGAGAAGCGTAAATGTTGTTGTTCCTTTTTGAATAGTAGCCATAGTTTGGTGGATTCTCTTATACTGTATCATGCTTTTCCGTATTTTGCAAATTTTAATTGATTTGCGCCAGAAAAAACCTCCCTATAATAGGCATTATACTATGTCGTCAATACAGATAGGAGCACTTGTCTACTTTACAGTTATCATCATCGGTGCATGGATATTTTTTGCAGTTATTTTTCTGCAATTGAAACGATTCATAGATATGAGCTGTTATGTGCCTCTGGTATCAAAAATTCTCACTATAACACTCCTCGTCCTCACTGTTCTGGGTTACGTCATCATATTTTCACCAAATATGCTCGATTTCATAGAAAAAACTGAATCAACTACTCCAGCCAGAACAAGCTGATATTTTGACACCTATTAGTCTCGACTTCCCTCTTCTTTTGGGTAGACTGGCAACCAAATTATGAATTCATTTGAATCAGCATACTCTCGCCTCAATAAAGCTCAAAAACAGGCTGTCGATACTATCTACTGACCAGTGGTCGTGATAGCATGACCTGGTACATGAAAAACACAACTTCTCACACTCAGAATAGCCAATATCTTAGCCAAAACTGATGCATCTCCAGGGAATATCCTGGCTCTGACATATACAGAAGCAGGATCGTTTGCCATGAGAGACCGTCTCAAGAGCTTCATAGGCACTGATGCTCTGAGAGTCAATATTGAGACTTTTCACGGATTTTGTAAGGGGTTAATTGACGAAGAGTATCCTGAGAAGTTTACTCGTTCTCCAGGGATGAAAATGCTCGAAGAACTCGATGCGCGTCGCATGGTGTGAAAAATACTCCTCGAAGGAGAATTCATCTACCTCAAGCCTCGACATGATCCAGAGCTCTATATGGGTGATGTGATTCGTATAGTTGGCCAGCTCAAGAGAGAGGGTATTTCACCAGAATTTTTTAGGAACAAAATAGACGAAGCTCTCGCGGATTTACCAAATAATCCCGAACTCCACTATCAAAAAGACACAAAATGGGGGAAAAAATGAGAAAGAAAAGCTGATTATGTAGATGCAGAACAGAGACTTCAGAGACAAAGAGAATTAACCTATGTCTATAGAAAATATGAAGATACTCTCATAGCAGAATCTCGATACGACTATGATGATATGATTCTGATGGTACGTGATAAGCTCCGAGATGACCCTCATTTTCTAGCACTTATTCGAGAGCAATATCAGTTTATCTTAGTGGACGAATTTCAGGATACAAATGGTCTACAAGCAAGCATAGTAGACCTCATCATGCGTGACCAAGAACAACCAAATATCCTCGTCGTCGGAGATGACGAACAATCAATCTATCGATTTCAAGGAGCAGTGATGGAAAACATCATCAATTTCTGCGATACATATAAGGAAAAATGACTCACAATCATACCACTCACAGAAAATTATCGATCAACACAGACTATTCTGGATGCTTCGAGAGAAGTCATCAGAAACAATAGTGAATCTCTCGAAAAAGCTCTTAATCTCGACAAACACCTCACAAAAAATACAGACAAAGATGAGATAAAAATATCTCTCCTACTCCCCTCTGATCCGCAGGTCGAGATAGCAAGCCTCGTCCAGAAAATCAGATATCTTCATGATAAAAAAAATATCCAGTGGAGAGAGATAGCTATTATCTATCGCAAAAATTCAAATCCTATCCATCTCATTGAATATCTCCGTCGAGAAAAAATCCCATTCCATAAGCAAAAGTGAGAAAATCTCCTCCATCACCCAGAGGCCCAGAAACTCATGAAAACACTGAGAATTATCGATAACTCGTATCAAAATGATCTCTTTTGGGAAGTGATGCTTTTTGATTTTTGGTGACTCGATCTACACTATCTCCTTTCCCTGCAGAGCAAGATGAAGGCAAGTAATGGTGAATATCGTCGATCTCTTTTCCAGGCATTTATGGAAGATGATGATATGTTTGTCCGGAGTGTGGCAACGCGTATTTCTGATTTTACGAAAAGTGCCGCAAACAAGACTCTGGTACAATTTTTTGAATCATTTTTAGAGCTTTCTGGATACAGAAATTTTGCTCTTGCTCAAGAAGATAAAATTGAGAGGCTCTCTATTCTCAATTCATTTTTTGATGAAATAAAAAACTTTGCTTCTCTCCACCCAGAAAGTACATTGAAAGATTTTATCGAATACCTCACTGATCTCGATCACTACGGCCTCTCCCCTACGACACAGCCAATTCGTATGGAATCCGATACTATCGAGCTCATGACTGCTCATGGAAGTAAAGGGTTAGAATTCGAAGCTGTATTTCTCTACGATGCAACAGCGAAGAATTGGGAATCATCTCGTGATCCATCAAAGCTCAATGTGACTGTCTCCCTCTTTGAAAAACACCTCATAGACAAATCAGAAAAGAAAAATCAAAAACTCGAAGAAGAGAGACGTTTATGGTATGTCGCTATGACGCGTGCAAAAAAATACCTCATCATATCAGCTGCCAATAACGAAGATATGCGACTCAAGCCATCAACTTTTATTGATGAAATACCAGAAAAACTCAGAGAAAAATCAGACATACAAATCGATCCTGTACAAGTTATCATAGCGCAAACAGCACCAGTGCCCGCAATTGATTGGTCTGAAGCAACTCGTGCTGAACTCGAGAAACGAGCCAAAAATTATGATCTCTCTGTCACAGCACTCAATACATGGCTCAAGTCACCAAGAGAATTCCTCGAAAAATATCTCATACGACAACCAGCTGGGAAAATGCCGAGTGCTTCATTTGGGACAGCAGTGCATGCATGACTAGCATTTATAGGTGATTATTTTAATGAGCATAGTAGACTTCCCTCTCCAGAACTCTGGCAGGAAAAAGTAGAACAAACCCTCTATCATGAGATACTCACAAAACAGGAGCAAGCTGATTTTCTCAAAAAAACAATTGAAGTCATCACTGCCTATCTCAGTAAAACTGACTGTCCTCTTGCTGCAAAAGCTCTCATAGAAGAACGATTCTGATGGAAAAAAGTAGTAGTCGAGTGAATGAGATTAACTGGAGTATTTGACCGTGTAGAAAATCTCCCCGATGGTACTATGCAGGTAGTAGATTTCAAGACTGGGAAACCAGATAAATGACGTGAACAATTAGAGGATTACGAACGTCAGCTCTATTTTTATCGACTACTGTGGGATGGATCACGGCAGACAAAAGTATTGTCTCGTGGAGTTCTGGATTTCGTAGAAGATAATCCACTGGGTACAGTAAATCGTCGTATTTATACTTATGAAGAATCGGGATTAGAACTCCTCAGAAAACAAATTGCAGCTTTTAAGGTATCGCTTGAATCCCTCGATTTCCCAGAAGAAAATTCGTTTACACATTAAAGAGTTCTTGGCACGTTGGACGAGAAACATTTGTTGCTTGGCGACCATAGAGATCACAGATCAGTTGAGATATCTCTTCTATAATTGGTCGGGCCAATTCGAGTTGTTCTAGAGCTTGTACGAGACCTACAACCGTTTTTGGATCTTGAGCCTTGTTTTGTCAAACAAGTTCTTTTCTAACTGCATAGTCTGTATAGAGATTCTTATCTATCGTAGCAAGTCTTGTTCCATCCTTATCTGATTCAGGAAAATCTAAAACAGCAACAGCGGCCTGTTCGCCCTTTTCTTTTCTTATATCAGGAATAATCTGCCGAGTAAACAGAGAACCAAAAGTCTCGTACGCAATACGTTTAGATACCTCCTTAACTCATTCCATGACTGTTTGATTGTTAGCTCTTTTTTTAAATTCCTTGAAAAATTCACTATTGAGCATCAAACGAGAATTCCCTACTCATCATTTTTGAGCTTGAACAATGGAATTGATCTGAGCTTCTTTGCTTGAATCAGTTTCACCACTTCAGGTAAGTTGTGCACTTCTATAAAATAAGAGATTAAAAGCATCTTTCCAGATTTGAATAGCTTGTGGATATTTCCATCAAGTTGTAAATGCTTCCTTGAGAGTTTCCATTATTTTCTGATTTTTTGGTTCTTCTTCATGGCATTGTTGGAGATTTTCAGAAGAGTAAAAATTACGCATCTCGTTAGCAAAACCAGCAGGAGCAATAGGAAAAAGTGTCTCATCTACATACTCACGATCAGCAACATTGGTAACGAGGTTGCGGAAAAAAATCAAGACATGTTTTGTCTGATCATTGGTACTGACGAGAACTTCTTGGAGGAGCTTCCCCTTGGTTTTATACGTTGCACCACCATCGAGTGCTACATCAGAGTCAAAACGTATAACACCTTGAGCACATTTGCTGGCAACTTCAGTCGATGCTTTGTATATTTTTTCTTGGATTTCTAATATTGTATTTTGATGTGACTGTGTCTCCGTGAGAAGCATCGTATCCGAACTGTCAAAATAATATCGGACGTCAGAGAGCAGACTCTTGAGGTCGTATCATACAGCGCTGAGAGCATTGAGAAGTCCTCGAACACTCTGCGCTGGTATAGCGACTTCCAGGTGAGCAGGAGAATCTGCTGGACGTGTACATACAGAATCTTTTGCAGCAGCCTTGGCAGCTTCTAGGATTTTATCAACATTTTTTGCATACGCATCTATCGATGGTGACGGTGTGGTTTTGAGTGTACACTCAGCCGCAAAAACACCCTGATACGAGATAAAAAATCAAACAATCAATAATGTAATATATTTTTTCATAGAGTGTATTATGATCCCTGACATTCTCACTTTTCTGCGAGATAATCCATGATAACTTTGAGAGATTTAACCAATTCATACAGCATACGTGTACGTGAGGCAGTCTCATCAAATGCTTTTTCCATATGTTTGATAGAATCGACGTTCTGTTCTTTTACATATGGACGTTCTTTGAGTGAAGATCCTGCAGCTTCTTTTATTTGAGCATGATCATTTTTTGAGAGATTGAGAGAATTAACTGTATCTGAAGCACGGACACTGTTATCTGCTCTTTCTGTTGCATAAGAAGCCATAAGTTGCCATTGAGAAGCTTTTATATTTGTAGGTTTCTCAAAGTCGAGATCATGACGGCGAAAAGAACGCTTCAAGGAATCGAGCACTTGTTGTTCGGCTTTTTTCTTCGTTTTATCTCCTGATGAAGGGGTATCTGAAGAAGTATCTTTTTGTTTGTTTCTATCAAAAAATCATTCCATAAACGGTGGCGTTTTCCAGAAAGTAAAAATTCATGCACCACTAAAAACTTTTGAAAGTTTGATATTGAGATCAAACTCAGATTCCCATGTATTGATAGTGGGTGAAACCTTGCAGGCAAAGTTTCTATTATCACCGTTTTTTATGATCCATTCTAGTCATTCTTCGAAAATACCTTGAAATGAATTTTTACCCTGTCCTGATCATGAGCCCAAAAAGTAATGACTATTCTGTATAAAATCGAGTGTAATACAAAAACCACTATCACAGTCTCCAGCGAGAGAGCTATCACCCGATCAGCTACCACCAGATCCACTAGCATCTGAATCACCACCACCGAGAGCATTTTTAACATCAGAAAGAAGGTCTATGTTATAATTTTCACCCCCACCCCATGTACCTGTTCCTATTTTCCCAGTAATAAGTGCTGACGCATCTTCTGAGTTATTATTGGTATAACTACCAAATTCTGGTGCCTCTCTGAAAAATATCTCATCAATACGACGCACATCATCGAGTAGATCATAAGGAGAATTATCTGTATTTCAGTCATAATAGAGACCCATACCAGAGACATCTCGAAAAGAAGAAGTTTGTTCTTGTACCTGAGTTCTGATACTATCAACAATTTTTATTTTTACTTTGGTTCCGAGAGTAGAAACGAGGCTCAATTGTCCACCTATTTTTTCTTTAATGGTTGTATGAAAATGGGCTGCGATGATAACACCAATATCAGGAGCACCACTTTTGGGTTCGTTCTTGAGATATTCTACAAGTCTTTTATCAGAGTCGAGGCTAGTCTGAACGATAGGATCGCAGTCAGAACAGAGTTTTTTGAATGATGCATTGAGTTCGGGGTCACTTGCTATAAGGGCATTTACTTTTTTTGAGAAATCCTGAAAAGCTTCTTGATTATACCCATTCATCGTTTCCAACTCCCATTCCCGAGCGAGCGTATACATATTCATGCCTACATCGAGAATATCTGTTTTTGCGAGTGCATTATCCGAAGAGTTCTCAGCAAAAATAGGGAAAATATATGCAAAACAGAGGCACAAAACGAGTCATCGTACTCCTCTAGTGTTTTTTGATGTTGCAGACGATATTTGCATCAGAAAAATATGATTTTCATCATTGTACTCGTTTTTTGTTGTTTTTTCAATCAGAAAAGCTTGCCAAGTAGAGATGAAACGATATACTCCCAGCGTTTTTTATTTATTACATATTTTCATATGCACAACGCAGGAAAAAAGGAGAGTGAAGCAGGCAAGACTCAATTCGAGATGCACAAGACACTTATCCTCATCAAGCCAGACACAATAGCTCGAGGAATTGTTGGTGATATTCTCTCTCGTATCGAGAAAAAGAGTCTCAAAATCGTAGCTATGAAATTTATCACTATGACCGAAGAGCTCTGCCGTGAGCACTATGCACATATCGCTCATCAGCCATTTTTCCCAAAAATCGTGAGTTACATGACAGATGGTCCAGTACTCGCTCTTGTTGTAGAGGGTATCGATGCTGTTCGTCAGGTTCGTAACCTCTGTGGTGCTACTGATCCACAATTTGCAGCCCCAGGAACTATCCGTGGAGATCACTCTTGTACTATTGATTACAATCTCATTCATTCTTCTGACTCTATCGCTTCGGCAGACATCGAAATCGCACGATTCTTCAAATCTGATGAAGTATTCCAATACACAAAGAACGTTTACGTAAACTAATTCTACATGAGATTTTTCTCTATTTTCACCGATCAAAATACTAGAGCCGATAAAATCCTATCGGCTCTTTTTGAATGAATTTATTCTCGGTCACAGATACAAAAATGATTCGATATAAAACAGATAACCATCCGAAATAAAAAAGAAAATTTTGAGAAATCTCACCATAGCCCAAAATACTACCTCCGTGCAGGAGATACAGTAGAGATGAAGATACAATCAGTTCCCTCTACCCTCCCCCCAGATCATCGTCCACTTGAGATAATTTTTGAAAACAATGACTTTCTCGCTGTCAGTAAAGATGCAGGCATCAACACGCATCCAACGCCGAGTTACATAGGTCGTTTTGGTACGCTCGTCAATCAACTTATTGCTCAGGTAAAAAATTTTGACCGAGAGCAAGGAGAAGATAGGCCAGGCATTGTTCATCGTCTCGATAAGGAAACAAGCTGACTTTTATTGGTTGCAAAAAACGACATCACTCTGAGAAAACTCCAGAGACTGATTCATGATCACAAAGTACAGAAAACCTATCTCACTCTGGTACTCTGAGAACCAAAAAATCATACGGGGACTATCAAATCTATGATAGGTCGTGACCCAAACAATAGACTCAAAATGACTGTCAAAAATCCTGTAGAATGAAGAGATGCTGTGACACATTATAGTGTCAGAGAAGTGCTTCATTATGAATGAAAAAAATTCTCTCTCATCGAGATAACACTCGAGACAGGAAGAACTCATCAGATCCGTGTCCATATGGCGAATATAGGGCATCCTGTTTTGGGTGATAAAACCTATGGAATTGAGGGGGAAAATGAATGGGCACAACAAAAATTCTGACTCGAGAGACAATTCCTCCATGCATGGAAACTTCATTTTTTGCTCGACGAACAAGAATATAACTTTATAGCGCCTCTCAAGAGCGACCTGGAAAAGGTATTACAGACAATCAAAAACTAACAGAGTCCTTCGATTTTATCGTTCCTTCTCTGATATTTATCGCCGAGAAATGGTGTTGATAAAAACATATCGAGCGATGCGAGTACGCTTTCTGCACTCATGGTACGGGCTCAGAAGCATATAACATTAGCATCATTATGACTCCGGCTGGTATGAGCTATTTCTCATGAATATGCTAATACCGCTCGAATATTTCTGAATCTATTAGCTGCTATAGACATACCAATACCTGTCCCACATACGAGAATACCGCGCTCTGAATCTCATGAAAGAACATCTCTACATACTGAGCCAGCATAGTCCGGAAAATCATCAAGAGGTTCTATATTTTGTGGTCCCCAATCTCGTACAGTGTGCCCGAGATCTTTGAGATAATTGAGTATCTCATTTCGAAGAGGAAAGCCGGCATGATCACAGGCAAATGCAACTATCATATTTTTTTGTATTTACTAAGTTCACCTAGTATATACCCGAGGAGTGGAAGTCAAAATATCCACGCAAAATATTCAGGTTTGAATTCCCATAAAGATACAAATCCAAATACTGATGCGTAAGGAGAAGCAAGAAGCCCAAAATGAACAATAATTGACACGCAAATAGCGACTACAAGCCATGCATTTACTCGAATATCAAATGGTTTAAGACGGGCGCAACTCAGCGAGCGTAACATCTGGTATATAACAGAACTCGTAACGGCCAGAGTTTGAGCTAGTGCGAGATGTACATTCTGGAAGACAAAAAATATAGTTCCAACAGTAGCAATACCTATTATACCTGCCCAGACAATAAATCCTTTGATTCCAGCCAAGAGACTTTCATCAATTGGCTTTCGTTTCATGACATCTGATTCAGTTTCTTGTGTAGAGAGTGCGAGAGCTGGGAAACTATCTGTAACGAGATTAATCCAGAGAATTTGTATAGCAACAAATGGTACGATAAGAGGATCACGAAATACAATAACACACAATGCTAAGAGCAAGACTTCATAAAAATTACAGGCCAGGAGGTATTTAATAAATTTTTTGGTATTATCATAGATACGTCTTCCCTCTTCCACAGCGGAAACAATAGAAGCAAAGTTATCATCCAAGAGTACCATGTCACTCGCATCGCGAGCAACATCAGTCCCTCGAATACCCATAGCAATACCTATATCAGCTTGTTTGAGAGCGAGTGCGTCATTGACGCCATCACCCGTCATAGCGATAATATGTCATTGGGATTTGAGAATACGTACGATGCGGAGTTTATCCTGAGGAGCAATACGAGAAAAAACATCAATAGTTTTGAGTTTCTCTCCCAGTTCCTCATCTGACAGAGTTGAGAGCTTAGTAGCATCGAGTGTATTTTTTCCGAGACCAATCATCCCAGCGACAGCACCAGCTGTGAGTTCAGAGTCACCAGTAATCATGATGACGCGTATGCCAGCTTCCTGACATGTTTTAATAGCATCTGCAACCTCCACTCGAGGAGGATCCATCATGGCCATAAATCAGATAAACACGAGTTCTGATTCAGATTCCTCTTGTGTATATGATTCTTTTTGAGCGATATCTTTATATGCCAAGGCCAACACTCTCTTTCATTCTCCTGCGAGTTTTTGTAATACGTGTTTGAGTTCTTCACGACGCTCAGGAGTTAATATGATTTTATCTCAATCACGTGTCTCGTGCTGAACAAGTTCTAATATTCTTTCTGGTGCTCATTTTACATAAGAACGTACTCACCCCTCTATGAGACGAAGTATAGACATCCTCTTACGATCACTATCAAAAGGAAACTCCGTAACAAGCGGATATTTTTTTTCTAAATTTTCTTTTTGAAAGCCTGATTTTTCAGCACTCTCGAGGAGACCAATTTCTGTTGGATCACCAAAGAGTTTTTGGACACCAAGTGCATCGCAACCATATCCAGCTTTATTACACAGAACAGCTGTGTGAAATAAGAGCTCATTTGCATGAGAAGGGTTTAATTCACCATCACAATATATATCCACAACCTTCATTTCAGACTGAGTGAGCGTTCCTGTTTTATCAGTACAGATAACGGTTACACGACCCAATGTCTCAGATGCAGGGAGTTTACGTACAAGTACGTGTCTTTTTACGAGTCGTTTTGTTGCAAATGCCAATCAGAGAGCAACAACTGCTGGGAGTCATTCTGGTATCGCAGATACTGCCAAGCTGACAGCCACCAAAAACGAATGAGAAAAAGCACCACCTTCAAGAAGAAGAATTGCAACGATGAATAAGCAGAGAATAGTAATAACTATAGCTATTTTTCGTGAAAAATCCTCGAGTTTCTGAGAAAATGGATTTACCTCATCCTGAATTTGTCCAACCATACCAGATATATGTCCGAGCTCTGTATATGAACCTGTCGCAACTACGACAGCTTGACCAGAACCAGCAGCAACAGTAGTTCACTGATAGATCATATTTGTTCTATCAGAAAGTGGCACTGTTTCTGCTATAACTTGAGTATTTTTTTCCTGAGCAACACTTTCACCCGTAAGTATAGACTGATTAACACGTAGACCTCCTGAGACAATGATACGAGCATCAGCAACGATTTTTTCTCCTTCATCGATGAGCAATATATCGCCCGGAACTACATCAGACGCAGAGATAATTTGCATCTTTCCATCACGCATAACACGCGCTTGTGGTGTGAGGAGATTTTTGAGGTGTTCGAGAGTTCTTTCTGTCTTGTATTCCTGTAAGACACCAATGATAGTATTGATTACAACGATTCATAAGATAATGCCAGCATCAACATAGGATCCCTCGAGAAAAGCCGCTAAAGCAGCAGCTACTATGAGAACGAGAATAAGCGTTGATTTTATTTGCTCAAAAATCATAGCCCAGAGAGATCGTCTCTTCGACTGTGGTAAACTATTAGGACCAAATTGTTTGAGTTTATCTACTGCTTGAGCACTAGAGAGTCATTGAGAAGAAGTTGAAAATTGCTTTTGTACTTCAGTCGAATCAAGAGTATGGAATATCATATTCTGATGATACCACAGAAACACAGAGCTTGCAAATAAACAAGCTGTTTTTAGGACAATCTTTTTCTCATTTCAGCCTTATACGCTTCGACACCTGGTTGATCAAAAGGGTTAACCCCTATCATAAGCCCAGAAAGCGCACACGCATACATCATCGTGTAGACAAAATAACCCATTGTCTCTGCTGAGAGATTTTCGAGAGTCATCATCATGCTGGGGCATCAGCCATCATTATGAGCTTTTGCTGTGGATTCGAGAGCAATCAAATTCATCTGATGCAGACTGCGGCCAGCAAGAGGATTCAGTCCATCTTCTATGCCAGACATAGTAGGTATTTTACTCGATGAAAGGGGTTCTCTTATCCACAACATAGTTTCAAAAAAGAGTCGACGTCACTCCTGGACGTATTGCCCCAGAGAGTGCAGATCAGTTGTGTAACTCAGAGTATCAGGATAGAGTCCAGTACCTTCTTTTCCATGGCTTTCCCCCATGAGTTGTTTCCACCATTCACCTATAAAATACAACGATGGTTCAGCAGTGATGAAGAGCTCAGAAACAAATCCCGATTGTTCGAGCGCAACACGTTTTTCAGCATAAACAAAAGCAGCATGCTCTGGATCAGTCAGGATATCTGAATGTGCTTTTCTCGCTCATTCCAGGAGTTTCTGAATATCTACTCCTGCGATTGAACATGCAATCAATCCAACCGGCGTGAGAACAGAATAACGGCCACCGATATCGCTGGGAAGAATATATGATTTATATCCTCGTTTATCACTTTCGGTTCTGAGAGCGCCATTTTTCTCATCTGTAATTGTGACAATTCTCGACTGAACTTCTTCCTCCGTATACTTTGACAAGAGAAAATCACGAACAAGACGATAAGAAATCGCTGTTTCCATCGTTGTGCCAGATTTAGAGATAATACAAGCAGAGACACGTTTATTTCTATATTGAGTAAAAACTCTCTCATATTCTCGACCGCTGAGATGGTTTCCGAGGAAAACAACCTCACAATCATGGTAGTTAAGAGCTTCTATAAGAGCTCTCGCTCCCAGATAAGAACCTCCGATACCACAGACGATGAGAACATCACTTTTTTGGCGGAGAGATGAGGAATAAGATTGAATTTCACTGATTTTTTCATCAGTCATATCCTCCGGGAGATGAATCCAGCCCAGATAGTCAGATCCTTTAGATGTCTTATTCTGAAGTGCATTATGTGCTTCAGAGATACTCACTGGAGGAGTTTGTTTTTCTTTTTTTAAGAGAAAATCATCAACATAAGAAGTTGAGAGAGAAAGAAGTGACATAATTATTTAGTTTTTATAGGCAGCAGATATTTCTTCATGGATAATACGAGATGTCTCTCCTATCACATATTTGAGTTTCTCAATATTTTTACTCTTTGCTGAAATACAAGCAATGTACGGATAAGGTGTGTAGTATACTATTCCGCAGTCATGAAGTTGATATATTTTTACACCTTCCTTATCGGTATATACTTTCTCACCGAATTTATTTGCAATCTGTATATCTGGAGGTACTCATTTTCTGATTCCATCAGGAAAATCAGTCCGAGTAAGCAATGATAATGCAAATTGAGAAGATGATGGAGAGAGGTACGAAGCAGTGTAGAGTATACGGAAAAACGATGAATATTCTTTGAGAGAAATAGAAGCTCTGAACTCTTCTTCCCCTGGCAAGAGCACTCCGAGATCGGTATCTACTTGTGTGAGAAAAGAATGAGGAATTTTTCTAAAAAGAGTCTCCGTTGCTGTAAGGTTCGAATTCACCATCATCTCCTCCAGAAGCTCTCGAACTGAATAGGTCTGACCAGTTTTGAGTCTATTTCTTGGAATAAATATTTTCTCAGCATCAGAGTCAGCAATTTTTTCTATGGTAATCTTTTGATCGAGTAAACCACTTTCCTCTTCTGACCACTTGAGATAGGCTATAAAAATAGGCATTTTAAGACTCCGAATAGGCGCAAAAGCATCATCTTCACGGATGCCAAACCATGGACCATTATCGAGATTTCGAACATAGACAGAGAGAGATATGCTTTTATCTATATTGATTTCTTCAAAAATTCTTTTTGAGGTCTTGAGCTCAAAAGGGACATATTTTACAGGTTTTTTTTGGATATCCGAATCAATATAAGAAAAATTCTGTTGGCTCGGCAACATATCAGAGGAGATTTTACGAGCAATATAATCTGATATATCTGCAGAATACAGTAGCCCTCCTATAAAGCCAAAAATCACAAAAACAACTGCTGATCAATATTTTAAAAAAGTGAAATGACGAGAATGTATTTTTTTCATAAGAGTATTATACGCACTGAAGCAAAAAACAAAAAAATATTTCATGCCTATTTGCCTAAATTATCTCTTAATATGAGTAGAAAAATTCTCTATTTTTGTGTTTTTATTATAATCACACCATGAATAGAAAAATAATGCTCGTATGAGGCGGAACAGGCTGACACGTCTTCCCCCTCATCAACCTCGAGAAATACATCCAAAAAAACTTACCAGAAACACTCTTTCACTGGATAGGAGAAGCTGATAGTATAGAATCTCGAGTAACAGCAGAAAACCATATACCATTCTCACCAATTATTTGTGGAAAACTTCGTCGATATTTTTCACTTCAGACGCTCATCATGCCGTTTCGGGTATTAGTAGGAACAGTACAATCAATGATGATCTTGAACCGAGAAAAACCAACTGCCATATTTTCAAAAGGTGGTTATGTGTCTCTCCCCGTGGCAATAGCTGGATGGACAATGAGAATCCCTGTTTATCTGCATGAATCAGACTCTATTCCTGGCCTCGCAAATAAAGTTGTCGGCCGATTTGCCTCAGGCATATTTTGTTCATTTGTAGAAGCTGATAAGTTTTTTGAATCAAAGAAAATTCTCGGACACTGAACTCTCCTTTCAGAAGAAATACTCAGTCTGGCCAACGAAAAAACAACGCCAAAACCACGAACGCAAGTCCTGGTCTCATGCGGTTCTCAGGGGTCAGCCAGTATTTTTGATGCGGTACTTGAGCTCCTTCCGAGCTTTTCTGATGTAGATTTTTATATTATCCTCTGAGTGAAGAACCTAGATTATCGTGCAAAATTCGAGAAATTTCCAAATGCTCATATTTTTGATTTCTTTTATAATCAATCTGAATACCTCGAGGTCGTACAAAAATGTGATCTCGTGATAGCTCGGAGTGGTTCCAGTATCTTTGAATTTGAAGCATTTGGGCTCCATATGATACTTATCCCTCATCCATTTACGGGGAACAATCACCAGTATTGGAACGCAAAAGCCTTTGAAAAAAAGGGAAATGAGCTCCTCGAACAGAAGGATATCGATAGACTCCAGGAGATTCTCGGGAAATACAAAACCTATAAAAAATCAACCGAAAAAAGAGTGGTCGATAGGACAATTTTTGATACAATAACTCAAACACTTCTCACATAACATTATGAAACAATACCACGAACTCCTCCAACATATCATGGATAAAGGCGTCGACCGTGATGACCGCACAGGAACAGGTACACGAAGTGTCTTCGGATACCAATTTCGCTGCGATCTCTCTGAGGGATTCCCACTTCTAACGACAAAAAAAGTATTCACAAAAGGTATCATTCATGAGCTTCTCTGGTTCCTGTCTGGGGATACCAATATCAAGTATCTCGTCGATAATGATGTAAAAATTTGGAACGAATGGCCATTTCAGAACTATCTCGAAAAAAATAATCTGGCAAACAAATACCCAAAATATACACCAGAATGGGAAAGTGAGCTCACAGTATTTGTCCAGAAAATAAAAGAAGATGCGGACTTCGCGAAAACATGGGGTGACCTCGGTCCTGTCTATGGCTACCAATGGAGGAATTTCAATGGGCAGCACATAGATCAAATACAGAAAGTCATCGATACTTGTAAGAAAAATCCAACAAGCCGACGCAATCTCGTCGTAGCGTATAATCCAGCGCAGGCAGACAGCATGGCACTTCCTCCTTGCCATAGTCTTTTTCAGTTCTATATAGCCAACAACAAACTCTCTTGTCAGCTCTATCAGCGCTCTGTCGATAGTTTCCTTGGACTTCCTTTCAATATAGCATCTTACTCACTCCTCGTCCATATGATTGCTCAGGTCTGCGACCTAGAAGTCGGTGACTTCGTCCATACTTCAGGTGATCTCCATATCTACCACAATCACTTTGATCAAGTCAAAGAACAACTCACTCGCGAACCCCGCCCTCTCCCAAAACTAATACTCAATCCAGAAGTAAAAGATATTTTTGGTTTCAAGTTTGAAGACTTTCAGATCGTGGATTACGACCCATGGCCAGCTATTAAAGCTCCTATTGCTGTTTAAATAAATGAAAATTCTCAAGTTCGCGACTCACCTCGTACCACAACTTCTTTCATGAGAAAAAACTTCTACCTGGAGGCTTTTTGATGATAAGAATCTATCAATTTGAGACGAATTAGAATTTAGAAAATCCGAAGACAATGATATAATCGGCCACGGCACAATAACCTCCTTAATAGAAAAACCAGTACGAGGTATAACTGAAAATGATTACAGTGGTCATGAAAGATTCAGGGATGTAGAAGAAATAATTCAGAATCTGAGAAAATACTACGGAGATACTGTTGATGAGAATTCAATCGTTAAAATTATACATTTTACCTTTAAAAAATCATAAAATGAAATTTATCCTCGTCGCCGCGATGGCAAAAAACCGTGTTATCGGAAAAAATAATGGACTCCCTTGGGATATCCCTGAAGAACTCGCAGATTTTCGAGCTTTTACACAAGGAAAGACCATTCTCATGGGGCGAAAAACTTATGAAGGGCTCGGGCGAATACTTCCGAAAAGACGAAATATCATGCTCACTCGTGATCCTGCTGCAGTAAAAATTGGTGACTTCCCAACTATACAGACAGAAGGTGGATGGAGAGTCGAAGGCGGAGAAAAATGAGTCATAGAAATCTATACATCTGTCGAAGAAGTTCAAAAACATCTCTGAGAAAACGAAGATTTGCTCGTCCTCGGAGGCTCTGAGGTCTATAAACTCTTCCTCGATAATCCGCTTTCAGAAATTCGTCTCTCTGAAATTCATGGGGACTACGACGGCGACACCTACTTCCCCGCCTTTGAAGAGCTCTATAAAGAAGTCTCTCGTGAAGACAGGTGAAGCTATGACCTCGTCTGGTATAAGAGAAAACTAGCGTAGTGCTGTTATTTT
>CAZRUI010000017.1:0-5799 GCA_964603225.1 uncultured Candidatus Peribacteria bacterium
CAGACAGAAGTTACTCTCAACCAGTTAGTTGACAATCTCAAAGAAGAGATAGAATTGAAGAAATTATAAAACATGGATAGCATAACTTATATATGAGGAACTCGGGAGTGACATCCGAATCAATTCTACATACAAGGACTTCGTGATAATTGATATGAGGTAATCCATGCTCCTGACTATTTCTCATGAGTAGACGCGGTCACACAGGGGGCATGAAAAAGTGCACTCTATATAATTGAACTTATGATGCCAGTGCCCGAAAGTGTACCTTCAGAATTACGGGACAAAAAACTTAATTTATGACTCTCTACTGGATTATATTTCCATGAGCTTCTCAGACAGAAAACAACCAACCCAGCACTTATACTAACAATGCCCACGCCCACATCCCCCGACTTATTAGATGATATAGAGAGAAGTATCTTTCCTGACCGAGCTGAAACTGCCCTTGCATGGATACCAGAAGATTTTGTAAAATTAGTAGATAATATCATAAAGTTGAGACGGTAAAAATGATTAGTTTCTACACTTTTTAGCTTCGCTTACCCCTGTATTCCATCTTCACTTTATCTGACATTCAGGCAGCGTTCAGGCTTTGGCTTCAAGTCCGAAAACAAGAATCAAAAAAGCTCCTTTACGGAGGATTTTCGATTCTTGGTGCCCAGGAGAGGACTTGTTCCTTTCGTTCGCTATGCTCACTGCCGGAGACGGCTCGGCACGGATATGCCATTCAGGCATATCCTTAAAGCCTCTATTCAAGTCCTCACTCACAAGAACATCAAGAAAAATAAAAACCCTCTTTGAGGGTTTTGATTTTTCTGGTGCCCAGGAGAGGACTTGAACCTCCATGCCTTGCGGCGACGGCTTCTAAGGCCGTTGTGTCTGCCATTTCACCACCTGGGCAAGTCGAACGCTGTTCGGCATATAAAGAAAAAGATAAAGTTAGAGAATGGATTATATTACTATGATTCCACTCTTTCACTTTTACTTTACCTTTAACTCAAAAGCGATTATATTCGTTTCGTAGCTTTCTCAATCTTTTTTGAAAAGAGACCAAGAGTCGCAAAAATATGAATAACAACAAATGCTACGAGACAGAGAAATGGGATAGTCATAACCCCAAAATAATCAACATCGATAGCCGCGCATGGATGAGCTGCTGTACAACCAAACGGATTAGGGATATTGATTTTCTGCAGGAGATAGTGAAATGTCTCAAGCGCCATACCAGGGATAGAAATAGCGTAAATATAGGCGAGGATTGGTTTACTCTTTGTATAGAGAGCTATAAGTGAAAGTGGCACTATTGGGAACATCATAATACGAGCCCACCAACAAAGCTGACATGGAAAAAGAGCATCAGAAGTATCAAACCATGTTCCTGTGATATATTCATAGAACGGATCTCCAAAATTGGAAAAATAGAGAGGAGAGCACATGGCCATCACCGCCTGCAAGAAGATACTCGCGAGTATCCAGTCTCGACCATATTTGTAGGCCTGGAGAAGTGAATATATCTGAAAAGACGCATAGATAACAAGCAAAATAACGATGACAATATTCGCATCCAATCCAATTGCATAAGAAGTACCAACTGTAGCACAAAATGTAAGCGCAAAAAGTCACCAAAAAGAGAAGATTTTTTTCATAAATAAATGATAAATTTATGAAAGTATTCTAGACGAAAAATCAGATTCGCAAATTATTGGCTCGTGAGTTTTTTCTTTGCAGGTATATCAAATTCAAATAAAGATGATAAATTGCCTTTGCTTCAAAATATTTTTGCCATATCTTCAGGAGATTCTATGCCCATTTCCTCTCTGTCATGAGGAGGAAAATCATCGCAGTGAGCATCAGGAACGAGATATTCTGGGCCCATGAGTATTTTTCCATTGTTATCATAACATTTTGTATGATCACGAACTGGATCGGCAGATGTGCCTATATGCTTTATGCCGAGTTTTTTCTTGAGATAGAGTCATAACTCTCGAGCGGCTTTTTTTTGTGATGCAGATGGTGCCTCAACTCCATATTTTGCAGCAATAGTTTCAGCAAATGGACCACCTTTGTAACCTCGTAAACAAAGCTCGACTCCGATACACGCATCATTGAAATTAAATTCTTCTTTTGGGATACCAGTACTCTCAGCTATACGAGTCGCATTTGCTGCACCATATCATTTCGTCGGATCAAAAAATTCAAAAATAAGCCCCTTGCTCGTGATAACATAGGCGGCGGCAGAACTCTTATACAGAGCATTAAATCATCACAAATCTCGAGTACGTTCATCAGCAACACCGAGAATACCAGAAGCTGTACCATGAAATAACACCATTTCTTTTTTTGGTCGAGGCTGTGCAAGAGTATGCTTGTATACTTCCTCTGCCTTCATCTGTTCTTTTGTTGGATTCTGTATTCTCTGAACACGATAGATAATAGGCTTACCTGTACTATCATGAGTAGGTATCTTTTCGGTGAGAGATTTCTCAATCATACTGACTCCATCATGGTAGGATATTGTCCTATATGTTGCTGGGAGAAACATTTCTTCTGCTGCTTTTTGTGCTCTATCCCAACGATTTTCGAGAGCAGTTCTGATGGATATTCTCGGACCATACGTACCGTCTTCATAGGTACGACGAGCATCTCGGAGATGATCGATGACCTGATAAGGAAAACGTGTACAGAGTATATCCCATATTTTTTGATGCTCTTGAGTCCATGTTGTATCCCAGGTGTGACGTTCATACGATTTTCACTCTTTATCGAGAGCATTTTCTATTTTTTTCGAATAAGGATATTTCCTATGTGTCATGCTGTTGATAACCATTTTGCAAATAGGCTGAATGGAATCAGCCCCTCGATTCATAGATGTGTCGAGGAGAAAAGCACCAATAGAAGGATTCTGACTCTGAACAACAGGAAAATAATACAGCAGGTAGTATGCTTTGACGAGATCCCGTAATTTTTTCTGATCTCACTGAGCAAAGCAAGAAGCAATCTCTTGAGCATGTTGCAGTTTCTCGGCATTTCCAGAATTTTTCGCAGCATTCATATTGATGCCAGCATACTGTTCCCCTTTGTGTACATCAGATCACCCTATTAAATCTTTCGGAATATTCCCATCTTTTTGAGCACATTCAAATGATATCATAGATTCGAGCATCGTATGATACTGATCCATATTTTTCTGGAGAAGAGGGTGACGTACGAGATCTTCTAATGTTTTCCCAGTTCAGAGAAGAGGAGAAAGAGGATTACCGATACCCACAACAGGAGCAGCAGACACATTTACATCAGATGAAAGTATCACTTTTTGATCCAAAACTGACTCAAGAGCATGACTTCCCGGGAGAGGTATCCGTGGATTATTCAGAATAAAATCATCGAGGGAAATATGATTTTTTTGATTATTTCAGAGACGGTAGAGGTTTGGACAGGGGTTTTCTGAATAACTGGAGCCTGAACCTGAGCAGTAGGAATATTTTCTCCTTGAGTATCAGCAGAAGTGTCTTTTTTGAAGAACTTATAGGCTAAGTAAGTATCCAGGGACAGGAAAGCAGCAATCCCTAAAACTGGTAGAAGAGTTCGAAATTTTGAACGAGTTTTTGACTGAACTTCTCATGAATGAATATTTTTTTGATCCAAAAAAAACAAAAGTCTTACCTTCATGATCGTGAGTCACAGGAACGAGATAGTATTTTTTTGGCTTACCAGTATGTGCAATCGCAAAACGCTGCAAATCATCCTCTCCATGCCATTCACGAACAGATATCCCGTTTTGGAGAGTTAAAATTTCATCACCAGAAATACCATTTATTTTTTTCGTAGTCTCCAAAGAAATCTCATAACGAGGATGTTTTGGTCTATTTCCCGGGGAATGATGAGGAGAACCGCGCATATTTTCATAACTATAGCATATTTTACCCTAATTTACAAAAAACCTTGCATTTCTCATAAAGTTTTTATAATCGCCTCATACTTTTCCATTCAAACTATGAAAAAAGATATTCATCCACAATACCGACAGGTCTGTTTCAAGGAGTTTAGCACTGGCTATACACTTATCGCAGGATCTACTCTCGACTCAAAGGAAACTATTGATGTCGATGGAAAGACATACCCTCTCGTCTATATCGAAATCTCTTCTGCTTCACACCCATTCTACACTGGTGAAAAGCGTATTCTCCGTACTGGTGCTGTTGACCGATTCAACGCTCGTATGGCGAAGGCAAAGAAATCTGCATAGTTTTCTCGACATATATACTCGCCTCCATACACTATGGAGGCTTTTTAATACCTCGTTCTGAACAAGCACTCTACCGACATAATTGATGAAATCATTCTCGCTGTCATAAAAGACGAGACAATACAGAACAAACAAGATTTTCAGAAACTCTGCAATGAGATTTATTCGGTTCATAAGACGGTAAAACCCATCCCCAATATTGCTTTCATAGAACGATACCACGAGATGGTGAGCGACGCCCGCATCACACCATCAGCACGAGTAGAGAAAATCTTCCGAAAAAGGGGTGTGCGAAACCAATCAGGTATAGCTGTCATATCACTCCTGACCAAGTTCTGGGGTTGCCCTGGAAAATGCATCTATTGTCCGACCTTTGTCGGCCTCCCGAGGAGCTACATACCTGATGAGCCAGCGGTTATGCGGGCTCAGATGAATGAATTTGACCCCGTGAAGCAAGTCCATAATCGTCTCCGTGGCCTCAGAATCACGGGCCACTGTATCGATAAATGCGATGTCCGAATTATCGGCGGCACATGGTCGGTTTACCCTGAGCTCTACCAAGAGATGTTTATCAAGGCTATTTATGATGCTCATACGACCTACGCAGAACTCGAACCATTTATTGAGTGAACCTCCACTGGGACAGACAAATTCGCAGAATTTAAGATAAAAAAAGGCTTTGAAATGCGAGAAAGTAAAACACTCGAGGAAGCAAAAGAGAGAAACATGAAGGCAAAATCTCGTGTTGTCGGAATACAGATAGAAACTCGCCCTGACTGGATAATCGTCGATGAAATAAAACGCCTCAGGAGCTACGATGTCACTCGAGTCGAAATCGGATACCAGACCACCATCGATGAGATCAATGAAAAAAACAAACGATGACATGGTAATGCAGAGTCAATTCATGCCACCAGGATGCTCAAGGATGCAGGTTTCAAGGTCTGTGCTCATATGATGCCCAATCTCCTCGGGTCAACGCCAGAACTCGATAAAAAAGCATTGCAGGAAGTTTTTGAAAATCCAGACTATCGACCCGATGAACTCAAAATCTATCCCATGATGGTTACCGACAAGAGCGAACTGACACAAATCTGGAAAAAAGGGGGCTTTCAAGCGTACGATGATGAGACTCTCATAGCGCTCATGGCGGACCTCCTCGAGATGGTACCACCCTATATCCGACTCAATCGTGTCTATCGTGATATTCCAGCTCATCAGATTCTCCACGGATCACATCTCGCAAATCTCCGTCAAGTGGCTGAAGAATTGCTTACCAGTCGTGGAGGCAAAGTGGTCGATACCGCCTCTCGAGAAGTAAAAGGAAAACTCTTCAAAGTAGAAAATATCCAACTCGTCACACGAGACTATGAGGCATCTCAGTGACACGACTATCTCATCACTTTTGAAGAACAATGAAATAACAAAAAACATCAACCAGGCTATAACGTATCCCCAACAAATGCTCCCGACGATGCCACACTCTATTCCCTTCTTCGTCTCCGCATTCCTTCGCAATATTATTCAAAAGAACCCCACTTTTTACCAGT
>CAZRUI010000017.1:5899-17472 GCA_964603225.1 uncultured Candidatus Peribacteria bacterium
CAATGAGGTAATCGAGATTACCCGAAACCGCTGTGCGGACTTCCCCACCATGTTGTTCTATCATCGCATGGATATCATCCCGTGAAATATTAAATGTTCATGTAACACAAAACGTTTTTCCAGAGAGAACGCCAGAAACTTTTTCGACTATTTCTGGAAATATGATGTTTACACGAGCCAGTAATCTCTCAAGCAGATGCTTATGTGTGTGAAAGTAAGTATGAATAGTGCCTGCTGTCCCCGGGCCAATATCCTTCACTGCTTCCAGAGCCTCGATACTGAGATGAAAATGGAGCATATCATCAACGCTTTGAAAGAGAGGAGCCAGGAGTTTCGCGGTACGCTTTCCGACACCAGGGATTCCCAAAGCACCCAGAAATCGATCAATAGGCAAAGTACGCTTTGCCTCAATAGCATTCATGAGATTATCAACTGATTTTTCTTTATATCATTCGATTTGCAGGAGTTCATCACGATAATCTCTGAGGTCATAGATAGAGGCCATATCTGTCACCCAACCAAGTTCGAGAAAGAGTTCGATTTGTTTTGGGCCAAATCCATCAATATCCACCCCGTGCTTGCTCACAAACCATTCGAGAGCCTGCATTTCACGGGCAGGACAAGCAGGATTACTGCAGAGAAGGGCTATTTTCTCACCTTCTTTATATGTTGGCGACTCACAGATAGGACAGTGATTTGGGGGTATAATGCTCTGTTCTTTCCCTGTTCGAGCCTCTATAATAGGAGCAATAATCTCCGGGATAACCTCTCCGGCACGATGGATAAATACCTGATCACCGATTCGTAAATCTTTTTTTGCGACTTCATCATAGTTGTGGAGCGTTGCATGCTGGACAGTGACTCCCATGATATTCACTGGTTCCACATGAGCTACGGGCGTAATAGTCCCTGTGCGACCGACAGAGTGTTCTATTTCGATAATACGAGTTCGTGCGTATTCGGCAGGAAATTTGAACGATATAGCATATCGCGGATGATGAGACGTCATACCGAGAATAGGCCAGAGATGCAAATCATTGATTTTGATAACGAGACCATCAATATCAAACGGGCAAACTGGTTTTTTACCAAGCTCATGAATCATGGTCACTATCGATTCGATACCAGTCTTTTTTTCAAAGAAGAGAGAGCCTCGTGACCACTGGGCAGAGGTCTGAAATCCCCAAGAACCGAGTTTCTGTATCAGTGAAAAATACGTCGCCTCTTCTCGTGAATCAGTCTTATGAAGTTCCTCTAGATCAGGACATGAATAGGCAAAAAAGAGGAGGTCTCTCTCTCGAGTCACAGTTGGATCGAGCTGGCGGAGACTACCGCTGGCAGCATTTCGAGGGTTAGCAAAGAGTTTTTCTCATGACTGCAATCTCCGATGATTGAGCTCATCAAAAGAACTACGCGACATCACAACTTCTCATCGCACTTCTATTGTCTCTGTGTAGGGTATGGTTTTTGGGATATTGTTAATCTCGCGGACGTTGAGAGTGATATCCTCCCCTATTTGACCATCACCACGCGTCAGTGCTCGAGTGAGTTTTCCTTTTTCGTAGAGAAGTGCTATACCGAGACCGTCAAATTTGTATTCAACGACATATTCGAGCGGGCCGTATGTTTTTTCTTTATCGAGAATACGGCGTATACGAACTTCAAATTCTCTCAGATCTTCTGCATCATATGTGTTATCCAGTGACATCATCTGGTGCAGATGAGGGGCCTTGGTAAAGTGGTTATCTTCATCAAGCCGTGCTATTTCTTGCGTTGGACTCTTCTCATCATGCATGTGGAATTTTTCCTCTACTGCAACGAGGAGTGCATACAGCCTATCAAATTCATCATCCGTGATAACTGGTTGATCGTTATAGTATTGAGCACGATGATACTGTATAGTCGCTCGAAGTGTTGGGATTTCGTCAGGGACAACAGTATCGACAGTACGATGGAGAAAATATTGAGTTTCTGTGAGCATAATCAAAAAAAGTATACAATCCTCTCCTCAAAGTAAAGTAAAATCCGTGGACAGAAAAGGTTTTTCGCTTAGCATATCCTTGTTCGTTTTTATTACCCTCTTTTTATGAAAAAAATCATCATACCATCAGCCATCATAGCGACACTTCTGTTATCGAGCTGTACACTTCCTTGGCAAAAAAAGGAAGCAACTCCAGATACAGAAACAGTTGTAGAAGACACAGAGACAGGAGCAACGGATAAAACTGCTACCACTCCTGCAGTACCTGAAGTACCAAAAGACATCACTCCGAGTGATACACCAAAGGCTATAGCACCAGGCGGAGTCTATCTCCCTTATACGAGTACAGCAGTAGCACAGGCAAAAGGTCAGGTAGTACTCTTTTTCCATGCTAACTGGTGTCCAACATGTATCGCTGTGAATAAGGATATAGAAGCAAATCTCAAAAATATACCTGCCGATCTCACCATACTCAAAACAAGTTATGATGATGAAAAAGAGCTCAAAGAACTCTATGGTGTCACAGCTCAGCACACATTCGTACAAGTAGACAACACAGGTAAACTTATCAAAAAATGGCGCGGAGGCACGACTCTCGCTGAAGTCACGAGTCAGGTACAAAAATAATAAAAAATCCCCGTTAACGGGGATTTTTTATGACCAAAAGACAATACTATTTCTCTCTCAAAAAGAATCGGATACAGTTAATCAAGCTTCATCAGCGAGAGAGAGATATTCCTCATGAGAAAAGGCGTGATAAAAGCGCTTATGAGTGCCTATTTTGATATCAAAGTCGGCACTTCCATCGGGATAATTTTGTATTTTTGAGGACTGATATTTTTCCTGAGAATCAGCAAGGAGATGCCAATTAATCATAACAATTTTTCCATTTTCAGAGAGGAGATTCTTTGCTTGAGACAGAACTGATACTCTCTCTGCACGTGTCATGAGATGGTGAAAACTCGCAATAAAAAAAATACCAACAAAGGAACCATATTTTTGTATCTTTTGTTCCAAATCACGCATATCGCCCTCTATCCACTCCGTTAAGGCAAAAAAATCAAGGAGTGTATGATCAACACGAGCCTGATCGAGAAGAGCACGAGATGCATCGAGTCAGACATACGTCGAGAAGTGTTGTTGGATGAAATCAGATTTTTCATGAGCCAGCATATGTTTCAGAAACCTCCCGTTACCACATCCTATGTCCGCAATAGATCAGTTCTTTGACTGAATCTGCATCAGAAAATCTGATATTACTCCATCTATCTCTGCCCAATGGAGATCACGACGACTTTTGCCAAATGTATCAGCAAAATCATCATACTGAACCGTTTTATTTTGGTTGATTATTGTGTGGTTTTTTGTCATTTCTATTTTTATCATTTCTTTGTGGGCGAATTGATTTACGAGACTGAAAAAGGAGCTCATCAGGATATTCTTCTATATCAATAAATTCATCCGCAAGGTCACGGAGTTCTTTGTTAGACGTACGACCAAATGCCATAACTTCCACGAGACACCCCTGCGCCTGCTGGAGATAATTCACCACAGGGCAAAAATCACCATCACCAGAGACGAGGATAAGAGAGTCAACTTTTGGAGCGAGACGAATAGCATCCATAGCCATCCCGAGATCCCAATCGGCCTTTTTCGATCCATCGACGAAGGTCTGAATGGGTTTTTGTTTTATTTCAAAGCCACTTTCATGGAGAGCCTCAATAAATACTTTATTTGTTTCTTCTGCAGTATCAACAGCATATGCGATGGCTCGTGTGAGCTTACGTCACTGGAGGATGAGGTTCAGGATATTTTTGAAATTGACGCGAGAATGGTAGAGATTCTTCGCTGAATAATAGAGATTTTGCACATCAACGAGGACGGCAACACGTTGTTCAGGATTTCGTATAATCATAGTGAAAACATTATAGACCCTTTCCGGAAGTCGCAAGTTTTATAGGTGCATAGCTCTTTCTGTGTATTTCTATAACACCGAGAGTGATCAGAGCTTGTTGATGTTTTTTTGTTCCATACCCTTTATGCTTTTCAAATCAATACCCGGGAAAGAGGGGCTCATACTCCTGCATGATTCTGTCTCGTGTTACTTTTGCCAGAATCGAAGCGGCCATGATTTGCTTCACTTTTGAGTCTCCTCGGACTATATATTCAGGAGTAGGAAGATCAGGGATATCGAAGGAATAATTATCTCTACCATCGATCAATACATGAATTCCTTCTTTTTTAATTTTAGAGAGTGCCTCTTCCATGGCCAACCTATTTGCCTCACGAATACCAACCGTATCGATAATAGCATGTGACACAATACCAATTCAGTATGACAGTTTTCATGCTTGGGCAAGAGATAAGATTTCATTATGCGTTTTTTCACGCTCTTTTTCAGTCATTTTTTTGGAGTCTCGCAGAATACTTTTTATAGGATTCTTGCCAGACCAAAGCACACAAGCAGCAACTACCGGACCAGCCCAAGCGCCTCGCCCTGCCTCATCGACACCGATGACATTTTGAGCACTTTGAGTATGTTTTGGCTTTTTTGCGCTTTTGTATTGATTTTTTGGCATCTAGGAAGAGAATAATCAGGTGACACAAAATGCAAACTATTTCGCAGATTATAAGTCCTATGTAGAGAAATACAGGGGGTATGAGTATCGTGATCCTGACGAGATATTTCAGGAATTACTCGAAGAATGCTATTACATATCATGAGAAGGTAAAGATCTTATCAAGCAAGCCTATGAGATGGCCAAGTCCGGTCACAAAGATCAACTCAGAAAATCAGGAACACCATACATAACACATCCTCTGACAGTAGCATGTATGATGCTCCCGTATCGACCATGCCCCATGCTCCTTTCTGCGACACTACTGCATGATATCCTCGAGGATACAGACGAGACCTATGAGAGTGTGGCAGCTATCCATCCCGATATAGCCAATATCGTCGAATGAGCGACAAAAATACGTGGAGCCTCTCGAGAGAACCCAACAGGGTTTTCATCTGAACAAGCACGATTTGAAACAATACGAAAAATATTAGTCGCATCTCAAAAAGATATACGCATACTCTATCTCAAGATATTTGATAGATCGCACAATATGTTGACTATCAGTGCCATGTCTCCTGAAGGACGGCAGAGAATGGCAGAAGAAACCCACCACGTATATATCCCTCTCGCAAAACGCTGTGGACTCCGAGAGATGTACCATTTTCTCCATGGTCTCACAGCAGAAGTATTGGAACATGAAAAATGGCAAACATTAGAAACTTTTGTCACCAACAAACATGAATACATGGTCGAAAGCTCAAAAAAAATTCATACCTATCTCCGCAAACAGAGCTGGTCAAAACCAATAGTGCACTACGATACTGATTTTGTATCACCATTTTCTATCGAGCTCAAAAAAGAATATCTCGAAGAATCCTGGTATGCCATACAGATTGTTGTCCGAGAACCGAGTGATTGTTATGCCATACTCCACGACATCGGCGCTCGCCAAGATGAGAATTTTTTACAGGTAGGACGCGTCAGTGATCTCATCAATCATCCTCGACTTTCTGGATATACAGGACTCCATACTGAAGCTGTGTTTAATGGTATTTCTCGAGTGAAAATACGTATTATAGACGAGAAAACATACGAGAAAGTGCTCAAATATGAAACATTTGATGAACTCTGAGCTACCTATGGACCAGTATTATTCCGAGATTTTGATCTCATCAATGAAGCAACAGCATCGAATTCAGAGGATTTCATAAAAAGTGTGACAGAGCATATCCTCGCACGAAAAATACCTATTCATTCAAAAATACGCCCTCTCTTCTACATGCCTATAAAATCAACTGTGCTTGATGCTGCCATATATCTCGAACCAAAAAATTTTCATCGTATCGAATCTATCTACAGAAATCATGAAAAGGTCCCCTTCCATACCCTTCTAGAAAACGACGATATCATCACATTTACTCTCACGGAAAAACCAACAATTTCAAAGAAATGGCTCGAAGCAGCACCTTCGGGTATAGCTCGCTGGAGAATTAAGACATATTTAAAGAAATAAGGATGACTCCAAAGAAAAACATACTTCTTTTCCGATGAGATAATAAAGAGGCTCTACGAAGTACTATTCAGAAATGGAGAGAAAAATTCATCGAAAAGCATGGAGAAATGAATCTCCTCGAAATCAAAAATGATAATATATTTGATGGTGTATTACGAGATTGTTTAGCACCATGATTTATGGGTGGGACACGGATGATTATCTTCTATGAAAAACTCCTAAAAACAGCTCGAGAACAAGAAAAAATAGAAGAGGCTCAGAATGAAGAAATTATAGATCTAGAAGACCTCTTACAAAATGGACCAAAACAAAAAAAAGGAGAAGACGACACCGTATGGATATCGACTCTGGAGAAGATACCAGACACTAATTTCATCCTCTTTATAGGAAATAAAAAACCAGTAACAGAACTCGAAAAATGGCTCGAAAAAAATGCAACACTCCATGAGTTTGAAGCACTCTCAATTGACGGGATAATCGCCTATATCGAGTCCTCCCTGAGACTTCCACCAGACCAAGCCATGAAAATGAGTGATAGACTCGGAAATAACTATGATTTGGTTGTCCAGGAAGTCAAAAAACTCTCTCTCGCCTATCAACCACGCTGGTCAGATGAAGAGCTCAAGAATATACTCCCCGATTATCGTGATGAAAATGCTTTTAATATGCTCGATCCTCTGTGGAATAGAGACCCTCATTCTATGATAAAGATATGGAAGAGGCTCATGGAAACAGCAGATCATGAACTCACTATGGCTATGATGATAACTATGCTCCGCAAGATACTGATTGCCGCTCATTTTAACCGTACAAATAACCTCCCGATTACACCTGGACAGAGAAATACCGGAAAACGCCTCCTCTCTCATAAAAAAGCCCTCAAAAAACTCTACGATGACATAGTAGCAGTTGATATTGCAGAAAAATCAGGAGAATTGCCTCATAAAACCAATGCCTTTCTCATGGCACTTCTCAGCTTCTGTTAAAACTCTATGAAACTCTCCATACAAACATGAAAAGATAATACGATTCTCAGGGCTGTTTCTACACCTGTGAAACCTCAGGAACTCCATTTATACAGGGTTCTCTGAGAATCTATGCTGTCATACATCAAAAATCCAAAACACGGATGAATCGGACTAGCAGCGCCACAAGTAGGCGTAAATAAGAGGATTATTATCGTTGGTCTTCCTGAGAAAAAAGATGAAGAAAAATACCCTGTTGTCCTCATGATAAACCCGGTTATCATCAGGAAATCGAGAGAAACAAACCATGATGAAGAAGGATGTCTGAGTTTACCAGGGCTTTTGGGTCAAGTAGAGAGATCGACTTCTCTCGATGTAGAGTGGATAGACATAAAAGGAAAAAAGATGAAGAAAAGCGTCACATGATATGGTGCACGGGTCATACAGCATGAGATTGATCATCTCGATGGTATCATGATTTGTGACAAATTCTTGAAATAATTAGAAAACAATGTTATATTGTGTCAAGAATATGCATTCTGACACTCACATAGCCGAAAAACTCGCCCGAGAAAACCGAGAATTACGAGAAAAACTCGCCATCGCAGAACAATGGATAGGGCGAGAATTATCCGAAATTCGTTTCAGAAAAATGAAAGAAGAAGCCAAAAAACAAACAAAATACGGTCTCATGGAATCGGAAGAAGATATAGAACAGCGTTGCATGAAATATTTCTGACCTCATTATGCTCTGATGAGTCCAGAAAATAGAGAGCTCTTACTGGAGTCAGAGATAAATTTTTCTCATCTCATACGTCAAAAAGATATCGATGGACTCATCGTGACAAACGCATACCAAAAAATCCTAGAAAATCTCTTCGAAGAACATATAACCAAAAAATTCAGAGAAGCGCACAAAAAAACCCGTCTGCATCCACAAAAAAATGATTTATTGGAAAAAACGATCTACAAAGTCATAAAGAACGATTTTCACCTCTCTCTCTGAAAAATTTATCTCATATTAGAAAGAGGACTACAAGAAGACACCGGAGACCTCATAGCGCTTTTCCGACAATCAGCCGAGCAACAACCGCTCTACAATGCTCTCAGTCATGGAGAATTCTGGGAATACTTCACGGATATCATAGAAACAGGTGCCTTTGGAGAAAAACGTCACGCAGGCAAGATTACTCTCAAAGATGTCCGCCTCCTCCGAGAAAAAATCACTGGTAACTTTGAGAAAGAAGGTTTTTTGAAGATAATACTCGACTACATCAAGTAGTTTTTTTGGAAAAGTAGTTTTTTTGCATAGAGTATTTTTATGCCCATTATTCTCGGTATAGATCCCGGAACCACTGATGTCGGATTCGCAGTGATAGAACTCCAAAAAAATCAGAGAGTTATTTTGACATACGGAGTCATACATACCACACCAAAAGCAGCTCAAAGCCAGAAACTCGTAGAAATCATGAACGATCTCGAAGAGGTAATACAGCAATATCAGGTAACACATGCGGCTATAGAAAAACTCTTTTTCTCGACCAATCTCAAAACTGGTATTGATGTAGCACAGAGTCGTGGAGTCATCGTGGCCACAATCAGTAAATCCGGAATTCCTATTCTCGAATATACGCCTCTCCAGGTAAAAAAAGCTCTCTGTGGAAACGGTAAAGCAGAAAAAAAACAAATAGGGCGAGCAGTGCAGCTCCTCTTTAAACTCGACACAGTACCAAAACCAGACGATGCAGCAGATGCTCTCGGTATAGCCTATCTCGCATCTATGAATCCCGAATTATATCTCTCCCTCTAAAATCATTGTCTTTTGAAGAGGAAAAATATACTACTGATACTATGTTTATCGATACACATTCACATCTCTATCTCAGTGAACTCCAAAATCACATACCAGAAGCTATCCAACACCTACGTGAAAATAATTTTTCCCATACCATACAAATAGGAACAAGCGTAGAAACATCGAGAACATGTATAGAATTAGCCAAGCAGCATGATATAGTGAGAGCTACTGTTGGCATACATCCGTGCGAAGCTCAGGATATACCCGTCGAGAAAATACCAGAACAAATACACCTCCTCGAACAGATGATTCAGGGAGAGTGAGCACATATAGTTGGACTTGGAGAGATAGGATTTGATCACTATCATCTCTCTTCTGACACTCATGAAGCAACTATTCAAAAATGAAGACAAATAGAATGGTTCCGAGCACAAATAGAATTGGCGGAAAAATACCAACTATCCGTTGTTATCCACACGAGAAACTGTTCCCCTCTGACACTGCAAGAATTACAGATTGCTGGTATCGATTCTTTTGTCATTCATTGTTTTAGTGAAGACTGGGATTTTGCAACAAAAATATTTGATATAAGCGAGTGAACCAAGATCAGTTTTACAGGAATCCTCACCTACCCAAAATCATTCACTGTACAAGAAGTTGCCAAAAAATCTCCTCTCGAGAAAATCATGATAGAAACAGATGCGCCCTATTTGATTCCAGAATGATTAAAGTGAAAAGTTTCATACTGCGAACCAGTTCACTCGCTCCATGTTTTTCAAAAACTCTGCGAGCTCAGAACTGAAACACCAGAAATTATAGAATCACAACTCTGGAATTCTTCTCGTCATTTTTTTCATCTCTAGTCTATGTATACAAAAGTCTTTGTTTCTCTCATGATACTCCTTCTTGTTTTAGGTGTGCTTTCATGATGTATTCTCTATTTTGGACTCGATCCGAGCTACCATCCAACGATTTCTATGATTATGATGGGTATATCTTTTGTTCTCACTGCCGGATCACTGATAGGTCTCACTCTCTTGCTCCTAAAGAAAATCGCAACCCGATGATTCCTCTACCCTATTGCAGCGTTTCGTTCATTTCGACATGGCATACTCGTTGCACTTTTTATTGCTAGTGCGTATATTTTTTATCGTTTTCATGTTCTGTCTTTATTAACCTGATTTTTATTATTCTGTATCATTTTTCTGCTCGAAATTATATTGACGAAAATAGAAGATTCGTAGACTGTATTTCATGCATACTGTCCATATACACCGACTCGGTGATACGACATCACCGCTGACCGTTTGATCGGCTATACAAAAAGACGAAAACATCAGCTTTGTTTGCGTCTGTCATACAAAAAATAGCACCCTCACAGACACACTTCACAGGATGTGTACAGATCATATCGTAGACACAGTTGTATGACGAGATAATGCTGTACAGGTATTTACTGAAATCCTCGAAGACATCAATCGAGCACTCGACACCCTCTACCTCCAGCACAAAAAATCAGAAGTTTCACTTTTTTTAGGTCTTCTAGTTGAGAATCATCTTCATTTTTCTACTTTTGGAAAAGAGTTAACGGGGATTATCGTCTCAGAAAAAAATACAGAAGATATTTTAACTGACATGGATACTGGAGAAGGACATTTTGTTTACGACTCTCATGGTGATATCAGAGACAATGAGACACTCTATGTCTTCTCGCCAAAAATTGATACGCACGTCATAGGAAATGAATGTAGCACTCTCTGACACCTTCCCCTCTCTGAGCGATCAGATCTCCTCGCAGAGCGACTCGAGCGATCATACGTAAATGATGGTATCATCCTGAGTATAGGATCAGGAACATTACCAGAGAAAAAAGAACAATGGCAACCAGAGAAAATGAGTGCAAAAAAGAATACAAAAGTATTTTTTGAAAATGTATCCAAGGCAAGTGATAAAGGTATCAAAAAAATCCAAGATACTTTTATCCAGCTCTCGAGAGAAACTCAGAACTGGGTTATCATTTCTGGGATATTTCTCAGTGTCATACTCCTGTACCTCATTATCACGTCGCTCGTACAGTCACAATACACTATTTTTGTGCCTCAGAAATATCGTGATATGTTGGCAGAAGCAAGAGTCAATCTCGATGATGCGACACGAATGGTAGATCAACCTGAGAACTTCTGACCCGCTATCAATCGTGTACGTGAAGTGATACAAACAGTGAAAGCGGCTGATGTACTCAAGGTCGATGTAGCTCAACTAGAAAACGATATAGCCATCCTCGAACGAGCAGTAAACAAGGTGACTTCCCTCAAGGTCGAAGACTATATCAATGTCTATAATTTCACCAGAACAGTTGATTCTGTTCCATTCTCGATTCATTCTCACGAAACAAAACTCTCTTTTGTGACCAGGGATAGCATCATAGGGCCATTTTCTCCAGGGGAAGCACCAAAAGAATATCCAATACCAAACAGTGAAAAATACACTTTTTCTGATATAGATAATGAATGAAAAATCTATCTCGGTACAGACAAGGACAAAATCTATATATTCGATAAAGGGGTCTATAATATCCAAAATATTCAACAAGTAGGCGGATGGGACAAGGCACTCGATATTAGTATCTATAACTCTAACATCTATCTGCTTGGAGCTGACAGACGACAAATCTACAAACACCGTCGCCAATCAGAGAATACCTATTCAGGAAGGAGTTTTGTTATCTCAGATAATCAAACAAAAGCCATCA
>CAZRUI010000018.1:0-17307 GCA_964603225.1 uncultured Candidatus Peribacteria bacterium
AATAGAAAATATTTATAAGGAAAAAAAACCGATGAGATGCACCTCTGGGGAGGATATCCTCATTATAAGTACAAAAGACAAAGTACAAAAGACAAAGTGAGTCTTTTATACTCTGTCATTAATTGACAAATTTAAAAAATACAAATAATAGGTATTTGCAACCATATTTTTATGTCTTCTACATCTCTTTCTACGGCTCCTCTCTGACCTCTCAATCTCACAGGAGAGCAACATTTTGATGTACTCCGAACAATTCATGTAATTGCTCAATCAGCATCGGATGCTCAAATAGCAATACCCGTAATGACTGAAGCCCCAACAGAATACATCAACTACGAAGCTCTCAAAACCGAACACGCAGAACTCCTCAAACAAGGAAAAACATCCCTCGAAATCACGGGATGGCTCTGAGAAAAACTCAACATATCTGCTTGGAAAGAATGAAAATTTCATGGAGAAAGAAAAGTCCTCTCAACGCCAACATGAGAAGAAATGACTCGACTCCAAAAATTCACACAAGCGCTCGGCATATCATGGTCAAAAGCAAATGGTGGCTCTGATAATCACCCAGACTTCCTCCTCCTCGATGGTTATGTCCAAAATTCTCTCTTTGGTGGAGTAAATATGCAACAAGCGAAAGCAAGACTTAATAAAATTCATGCTGACTGGAAAAACTTGGAAACAGCTTATGTTACAAAAACACAATACCTCAAAGAAAAATTTGGTCTCGATATTCGTGGCGATTGGAGTAAACTCACAGGTGTTCGTACTGGAATTGCTGCTCTCGGTGTTGCTTCTGCTTATCTTGTCGGTGGTTGTTGAATCACCAGTGTGTGCCTCAGTCGTGCTGAATCTGATGTCCTTGACATCAATCCTCACACTGCCCGTCTTTGTTTTCTCACATAGGGGAGACTTGTTTTAGATGGTAAACGGGGTCAACTGCTGTAATCCTTTTGGTTTTGGACTTTTTCCTTGCAATCCTGATTTCTTTTGTATAATCCACTTACTTTCGTGAAAACGAGAGCATTTATTTTTTATTTTCATCATAAATTCGCATGAAGAAATACGAACTCATGATGATCATTGACCCGATGCTCGAGAAACAAGCCCTCGAGACGCTCGTGAGCGAAATTCGCACCGAGCTCGATGATCATGGACTCAGTATAGCGAATGAGACAGTGTGGGGAGTACGCGATATGGCGTACAAAATTAATGGCTCAAAACAGGGCTATTATCTCATCTACACGCTCAATCCAACTGCTAGTCTCGATATCCCTGGACTTAACAAAGTCTTTGGAATCAAAAAAGGCTTGTGGAGATATCTTTTGACTGTTATTCCTGCTTAATTGATTTTCACTATGAGAACTGTTAACAAAGTAATCCTCATTGGTAATGTCGCAAAAGATCCACTCGTACGTACCACAACTGCTGGTGCAAAAAGTGCTCTCTTTGTTGTCGCTACCAACCGTGTCTACAAGGACAAATCTGGAGCTATCCAGAGTGAGGCAGAATTTAGTAACTGTATCGCGTGGGGCCCTCTCGCTGATCGATGTGACCAGTTCCTGAAAAAAGGAAAACTCGTCTACGTCGAAGGTCGACTCAAAACTCGTACCAAAGATCTCGAGGATGGTACACGTCTCCACCGCACAGAAATCGTCGTTATGAATCTCATCTTCCTCTCAAAGCGTGAAGACGCTCCAGGATATGAAGAAGGTTCACACGATGTGGCGGCTCCTGAACATGCTGACATCCTCGATGTCGACATGGAAGAAGAAAACGTCTTTTAATTCTCGTAATATATTATGTCAAAGAAAAAACTCAAAACCGTCTGTCCGTTTCAAGCGGCTGGCATCAAGCACATCGACTATAAAGATGTGGACACACTCAAGAAATACCTCTCTCGCTATGGTAAAATAACACCACGTTATTATACTGGTGTGAGTCTCAAATTTCAGAAGATGCTCTCATCTGCTGTTAAAAAGGCTCGTATCATGGCTCTCCTTCCATTTACTCTCTGAGAATAAACTATGACTTTCTCCCCTAAAAAGAAAAAATCCAAGTCAAAAACACGTATTCGTACGTCTGCTTGGGAAATCCGCGCTGGTAAAAAACTCCTCGAGAGAACTCCGTTTCTCCGTGATGAGAGCGGTGCTATCATCGGTGTAACACACAAACCATTTACTGTTGTTGCTGCAAAACCAAAGACAACTAAGAAACCACGAAAGGTTATTCGAGCGAAATAATGATGTCTAGTGGCTCTGTCACTTCACTCATCTTCTTGTTCCTCTATGTCCTTCTCTCGTTCTCGTACTCGTCGATTCTTGCTCCAGTCACTCTATACCCGCGTTATCGCGGGTATTTCTGCGCCTAAGGATGCATCTTTTTTTGATGAACCAGAGCGTATCGATGATGTCTATGCAGCAACACTAGAAAAGGCTATTCTCGCACAAGAAGGGAAACTGCTCTCGGTCGTGTATGAGGCTGCTCCAAAATACGATATAAAGACACTTCCAACCATCAATGCTCTTATTCTGCTCATCTGTCTCGCCGAAACCCTCATTGTCTGTCCAGATGATGTCCCAGTTCGTGTCTCGGTTGATGAAGCAATCGAGCTCGCAAAACGCTACTCTGACGATGCGGGTAAAAATCTGATCAATGGTATACTCAATACGGTGATAACTCGTCGAGAAGAGATTATCAAGACATGGAGCTCACGAGCACCGCTTCAATATTCTTTTTTTCACGAAGTATAAATGACCGAAATTTTTGCTCAGATTCCTGAAGTACTGTCTCGTCTCGGTATCACACCAAGGGATATATCGCTCTATCAAACAGCCTGTATCCATCGCTCGTTTCTCAATGAATCACCAAAAGATATCACCGCTCACAACGAGCGTCTCGAGTTTCTCGGAGATGCTGCGCTCGAGCTCTCTATGACACATCTTATTTTTCACGCCTTTCCTGATCGGGAAGAGGGATGGATGACAGACCTCAGGAGTAGTTACGTGCGAGGGACTCATCTCGCGGCCATAGCCCTTGATTATGGACTCGATTCTATTATCCTGATGTCACAAGGAGAGCGAAATGCCGGAGGTGCAAAAAATCAAAATATCCTCGCTGATATGTTTGAAGCCATCCTCGGTGCACTCTATGTCGATCAGGGTTTTGAGGCTGTTCACGAGGTTGTAAAAAATATAGTTTTCTCTTCTGAACGAGTCAAAACAGAAACAAAAGATCCGAAATCACGACTCCAGGAAACTATCCAACAGCATATCAAAATAACACCCGATTACACGGTACTCAATGAAGAAGGGAAAGATCATGAAAAAGTATTTACAATATCAGCTTCTATATCAGGTGTGACTATTGGCACAGGTATTGGGACAAATAAAAAACTCGCTCAGGAGGCAGCTGCCACTGATGCTCTTCAAAATAGTGAAAAGTGGTCTCATCTCCTCAGGAACTAAACTAGAGTTCGATTTCCCTTTGACTTCCGTACAAAAATTCGTATATACATAGGGAACGATTTTAATTCTTCCTTCCAAATTTATGGTCGCTATTACCGCTTCAAATATCCAATCTGCGTTTGAGTCACTTTTGTCTCAGCTCAGCGATAAGGAATCATATGTTATCACACACCGCATAGGTCTCTACGGACACAAGGAAACACTTCAGGAAATCGGCGACAATTATGGCATCACACGTGAACGAGTACGACAGATAGAGGATAAAGGGGTAAAGAGTATTGGAAGCATGATCAAGAGCACACCACTTGCTGATATTCAAGGAATGGCTGCTCGCATCCTCCACGAACACAGTGGTATCATGTCGCGAGATGCTCTCGTTTCTGCACTCATCAAAGAACTCGGCATGGCTGGTTCTATCAACAAAGGCATGATGGAAGTTATTCTTCAGGCTGATTTTGACATGCAGAAGAGCAAACCTCGTCTCAATACTGTGACCTATTTCCACGAACCACAAATCACTCGTAAATCTATCGAGGCAGTTCATTCTGAGGCTGTCAAAATCCTCAAGAAGCGTCGAGATGTTATGGAACAGGCTGCACTCTACGAAAAAATTCTCGAAACACACAAACCACAATTTGCATTCCTCAATACAGCTCTCGTTGATGCTGTTATGGATGTATTTCTCGATGTTGTGAAGGGTGAGAAAATCATGATTGGTCTTGCTTCATGGCATATCCTCAATCCAAAAACTCTCAAAGATAAGGCTATCTATATCTTCAAGAAGACAAACAAGCCACTGCACTTCCTCGAACTCGCAAACTCTATTTCTGGTCACTTCAATACCAAGGTAAAAGTAAATACTGTTCACAACGAACTTATCCGAAATACAGAATTTGTCCTCATTGGTCGTGGCATCTACGCTCTCAAGGCATGGGGCTACACATCAGGAACTGTTCAGGATGTTATCCTCGAGATTTTCAATCAAATCAAGAAGCCTATGAGTTCTGATGATATCACTGCTGAAGTTCTCAAGACCCGTATCGTCAAATCAAATACTATCTACATGAATCTCCAGAATAAAAAGATTTTTGAACGTGTTGGTCGTAATCTCTACCAGCCAAAAGGCATGAAGAAATAATATTTTTCTCATAAATAAAACCTCCAGCATGCTGGAGGTTTTATTATTCTGTCTCCTTTTCAACTTAAATACTCTGAGTGAGCGGTATGAGTTCGATAATACGAGCATGATAGGTTCCATTCTTTGAGAGACCATCGGCAATTGCTACGGCATTGAGATCGGGTATGGATGCTCCGAGAGAGAATGAAACTGGTATCAGCGCGAGCGGTGTCGGGCCATTTGTAGCATCTTGTAAGAATAACTTGAGAGCACAGCTGGTATTATTATTGCCACAATTTCGGAGACCGGCATTGAGTATAAAACTGAGGCTATTTGCATCGACAGGTCTATTTTTATCGATAGCATTTTTGATATCTTTTCCTTCAAAAAGATCGGGGCTTGATGTACTGCCGACTGTACCAAAAAATGGGGTAGAGCCGCTGTTATCTGTGTGGATAAATTCGACCTGAATGTTTCCCATACTAGATATATTGCTACTGTCTGTATGAGCAATCATAGAGAATCCATTTGTATTAATATCCGAAATATCAAATAACATACCACCGCCATATTCTGCTAGGGCGTGATAGTTTGGATCTTTTTGGCTCGTACCAAATCATCGAGTACTGGCGTCGTTTTCAAAGAGATTTATTTGAAGAGGAATTTCATCGTCGTTAGAAACTACGACATAGTCCCCAGTATCAGTGGTTGATATCACGGGTACACCGAGCTCTATAGCTCTTCCTGTGCTGGTGAGGATTCTTCCTGATGGGTCGAGATTGGTTCGTACGATTTTTTTCTGAAACTCCCTCTTTGCCAGCTCGAGTTCCCCCTGGGCTGTGTAGTAGGCCTGGAGTGAATCCTGCATACCTCGAATTTGCCTCGAATAAGGTATGATACGCTCAAGGAGAATCATTGCAAAGATGAGTACCACACTCGTAATCATGATTGTGACGAGGAGGGCTGACCCATTTTCTGATGTTTTTTTCAGAGAGGACATATTAGTTGTTATCGAGGTCAAAAGTAGTGGTCAGGAATCGCGGAGTATTTTCTTCTTCTCCCAGGAGTCCACGTGAGAGTACGCGCTGGGAGAGTTGGACTTCTAGATGAACCTGTACTGTTGGTGAGAGAGCCTCTTCTCCTACACCAGCCATCCGAGTTGGTATCTTGAGAGGTCGAGGCAGAAACTGCGCCTTTATGATATTCATCTCCGGAGAGCTAATATCGACCCACTCGAGAGTGTTCGTTGCGGTTGGTATTTTATTAATTGCATTGATATTTGAACAGGGATCAGCACCGCCTCAGAAATCTGCATGAGCTGTCCATGCGTCGAGTATGCCATCTCCACCACCAACCGGAAGTGAATCACAACTTATAAGGCGAGCCATTTGTATCTTCCCCAGACAACCATCGAGTGATGTTGCTGGGTTACACGCGATACGAGTTGCTTCTATAGAGGGATCCTGGACATAAATATGCCGGAAATAGGTCCGTTCATAGGTTCCACTCGGGAGTTTTTTGATGAGGTAGAGATCACTTGCTCCTTCGTCAGGATTGATATTTGCATCATTTTCAGGGAATATTGGGGGCAGCTTGATCGGTGTTGGATATCCTGCTGCTGATGCATAATTGAATCCTATTTCTCGATACTGACCATAGGCCATTTGATTTCCATCGAGTTTTTTATCAAACGAAAGTGTCGTTCCTCATGCCCGAGCTACAGCGTTATTTTCGAGACAGGCGTCTTCTGCAATAGTTCCAGTTCCAGTGATACCACAGAAATAGAGATACGGTCTGCCACTCGGGTTATCACCGTTTCCGTAGGTTGATTTCTTGGTAAATGACCAGACTCATTCTGGCGAAAAACTCTTTCCATAGCCCAGAATACGACGGTTGAAATATTCTTCATAATCGATGGTCCCACCACTGTGGATGAGAGTGGCGAGCTTCTCGTTGAGATAGAAGAGATTTCTCTGGATACTGATAACTCCTGATAGACGAACTTGGCTCTTCATAATGCCCTGAAATGCACCGTAGGCTGTTCCGAGAATCATGCCCGAAAGAAGCACTGATACGAGGACTTCTATCAGTGTAAAACCACTCATTCTGCTATGGAGGGGTATTTTCGACACTTATTTTTTTGGATAAAAAATAATTTGTATGAGTGTTGAGAGGCTTCTCCCTATCTGTATTGATCGTGGGAATTTCCAGAATTTTTGTGGTCATTGAAGTGCTATCCAATTCCATATTTTTACTGTTCGAGAAGTTTTGAGAGGATGAAGAGAGCCAGTCGTAATCGAGTGTAGTCATTTTTTTGTTCCATCCCACAACATCTCTAACCCCTGATATATCAATAAAAAGAGGAGAATAAGAGTATTTGGTCGCTTGTTTGACACGTTTATAAGTATACGCTCAAACTTTTTTGTAGTCAATGCATTCTTCTTTACTCTTCCAGCCTTATCAGTATAAATTCGCGCATATGTCACCCTACACTCCTTTTCGTACTCGTCGCGGTATTCATCATTTTCTTCCTGTGAGGATTTTAGAAAATCTCTGGTTCTTTTTTTCCAAATCGTCTTGGGGCATGAAAATCGTCTTGGTTGGTGTTCTCTGCATTCTTTTCGGACTTTTTTTCCCGTGGATACAGATTGGTGAAACGACGCATCTCGGAGCTTTTTCTCTTTTGTGTGGAGGAATAGGATGGTGGATAGCTCTTCTGCTGATTGTTTTGTTTATTCATCTTTTTTCGTACGATTTTAGTCAAAAAGTTCAAAAAAATCTCCACATGAGTCTCGATCCGAGGCACATCTATGTCCGTATTGGGGGGATGATTATCATGATGACGGTTATTGTGAGTATCTCACTGACTGGTGCAGCGCGCACCATCAATGGTGATATCAGCATGACGACCGATATATCTGGATTGGTTCTCACACTCCTCGGTGGTATTTTCTTGGTTCTCGGATGACTCGTTGTGCGAAAAACTGAAGAGAAAGAAGCCTATAAACATGTCTTTGTTCAGGGGATCGAAAATGAGGATCAGGATAGCTACAAAAAAATCCTCGGAGAGACAGAAGAAGGAAATATGAAATTGCCGATATAATCGCCAAAAACACTTTGACTTCTGATACTTTTTTTATACTCTATGCCCTATAATTTTATAGGGCTTTTTTTATGGCGCAACCAACCTCTGGAGATGATTACTATGCAAAGATCTGACCAAGCACCACACAATCGGGTGGTGGTACTGAGAAAAAAAAGATAAAAATCGTTGCTAAAAAAGTAGTCTCTACTGCTCCAATTCCAGAGAAAGTAGAGGCACCAACAGAGCCAGAATACGATACAACACAGGCTGTTCTCGAAAGTAAAGAACCGGAACCACATATTCCTCGAACTGTAAAACTCCCTGAGAGTGGTAAGCTGGACCTCGGTGCCAAATTTAATCAGAGGCCACAGGTTGTTTTCCATACACACCAGGCTCGAACAGTACTTCCAGGAAGTCCTCGCCCTGCAGGGAATAATCCTGGTGGCGGTCATCGTCCATCATTTTCACGCCCAAATGGTGCTCCTCAGCGTCCAGCAGGATCAGGTCAATTTCAGCGACCAGGGCAACAGAGTCGACCTGGTCAGCCGGCAAAGAATGGGGGAAATTTCCGTAAACCGGATGCTCCAAAAAAGAATTTCAAAACAACAAAACGAGGAGCAAAACATAAGCTGACATTTCTCGCGACTGAAAAAGAAGATCTCGATACATTTCGACGTCAAAAAAGTATCGCTAGTGAAAAACAAGAAAAAAACATCGATGATATCAAGCAAACACTTGTTGATCGTTCTGGTCAGGAAGTGGAGATTGGGGATTTCCTCACGGTTAAAGAATTTTCTGATAAAATCGGTATTCCTCTCGCACGTATCATCGGAGAGCTCATGAAAAACGGCATCATGGTCAATATCAATTCTCAGATTGACTTTGATACATGTTTTCTTATCGCAGAGGGTTTTAGCATCAAAGTAAAAAAAGCTCATTCAACAGATTCAAATCTCTCGGATCTCATGGATGGTAATATCGAAGCACTCCTCGCTGGAGATGATGCAGCTGAGAAAGTAGCACGTCCTCCAATCATCTCTGTCATGGGTCACGTCGATCACGGTAAAACTTCTATTCTCGACTCAATTCGAAAAACTGATGTTGCTGCTGGAGAAGCAGGTGGCATTACTCAGAAAATCGGTGCGTATCAAGTGACCAAAAATGGTCGACAGATTACTTTCCTCGATACTCCGGGTCATGAAGCCTTTGCTCTTATGCGTTCCCGCGGTGCGAAACTCACAGATATTATTATCCTCGTTGTCGCTGCTGATGAAGGTCTCAAACCTCAGACTATTGAATCAATCAATCTCGCGAAAGAAGCTGGTGTGCCTGTTGTTGTTGCCATCAATAAGATAGATAAACCTGGTGCTGATCCTGAGATGGTCAAACGAGCCCTCTCGGAACATGAACTCATCCCAGAAGATTGGGGTGGAGATACTATCTGTGTACCATGTTCTGCAAAAACTGGTCTCGGAATCGATACACTTCTCGACATGGTTCTCCTCGTTGCGGATATGAAGCAGTTTAAATCTCATCCAACTCGTCCTGGTGTTGGTACGGTCATCGAATCACATCTTGATCCAGGGCAGGGCGTTATCGCCAATATCCTCGTTAATGCGTGAGTATTTAGCCGTGGAGATGCAGTCTTCTGTGGTTCTGCCTGTGGTAAAATCCGTACCATGAAGGATTCATTTGGTAAAAATGTTTCTGATGCCACATCATCTATGCCAGTCCAAATTACTGGCCTCGATGAAGTACCAGAAGGTGGACAAATCATTCAGGTATTCCCAAGTCTCGAAGCTGCTCGTGAAAAATCTCAGGCCTTTAAGCTCGCTTCAAGTAGTAAAAGTGTAAATAAATTTGAAAATGCATCGCTCATGAACCTCATGGGTCGTCTCAAAACAGGTACGCTCCAACATCTCAAGGTCGTCCTCAAAGCTGATTCAAATGGTTCTCTCGAAGCTCTCAAAGCCTCTCTTCAGAAAATCACTGCCAAAGATGTCGCCGTGAAGATTATCCATGCAGGTATCGGTGCCGTAAACGAGTCTGATGTCCTCATGGCTGGTACGAGTTCGGCTCTTCTGGTGGCTTTCAATGTCCCTATGGGAACCAATGCTACAGATACACTTTCAAAGTCAAAAATCGAGGTTATAGCAGACAAGGTTATCTACCGAATCATCGAAAAAGTCGAATCTATCGCGACGGGTATGATCGATATCAAATACGATCAAGTCCTCGTCGGAGAGGGGAAAGCACTCAAAATCTTCTACACCGCTGAAAAGATGCAGATTGTCGGTCTCTCAGTCGTCTCTGGGAATATTCAAAAGGGTGCTCAACTCAAAATAATCCGCAATGAACGTGTCTCTGGAACTGGTAAAGTCGAAAATCTCAAAGAGGGTGTCTATGAAGTCAATCAAGTCGAAGAAGGGAAAGAGTGTGGTATTCAGTACAAAGGTGATGTTCGTATCGTGGAAGGTGACAAGCTCGAATTTTATATGACCGTGGAGAGAAAGTAGTTTTTTAATTTCTTCTCATGAACCTCTCTTTTCTCTGGATTGTTTTTGCTGGTGTATGTTGGTGACTTGATGGACTTCTCCGTTCAAGGGTTTCAGGAGTTTCGCCACTGACGATCGTCACTGTCGAACATGCCATAGGATTTCTCGTCCTCGCAGTTGTTGGGATGAAGCATTTTCGATGTCCGAAATTGTCGACAAAGGGTTGGTTTGCGCTTATAGGTGTCGCGCTTTTTTCAGGACTTATTGGCACGTATGCCTTTACCTGGGCGATGGCAAATGTGAATTATAGTTCTTTTGGAGTGATGTTTCTTCTTTTGAAGCTTCAACCACTTTTTGCTATTCTGGCAGCGTTGATTTTCCTCTGAGAAAGACCAAAATTGGCTTTCTATCCGCTTGCTCTCTTAGCTCTTGTTTCGAGTTATTTTCTCAGCTTCGGTCAGTCGGGTCTCGATATGTCATTTGGGACTGATGTTCTTCGTGCCACGGGTGCTGGACTCATAGCGGCACTTTGTTGGGGTTCTGCGACGGTTTTCTCACGTTTTCTGTCGCATCAAGGGTACAAGGCCCGTACGATGACTGCTTTTCGTCTGGGGATGGTGGCCATACTCGGTGTCATAACTCTTGGGCTCTCTTCACTGTTTGGTCTTGATATGGGTCAACAGGTGACCTTTAATGCCAATCAACTCTCGATTATTGCCGGAGTTGCAATTCTTTCTGGGGTTCTCGGTACGACGATGTATTATCGTGGTATCAAGCATGTTCATGCGACCCAAGCAAGTATTTTTGAGCTCGCATTTCCGATCACAGGATTTATTATCGACATTTTTGTCCAACATAAGACACCTGATACATTTCAGATTATTGGTGGCGTATTCCTTGTTATCGTGATGATATTTGTAGCGAGAACGAAGAAAAAATAATCTTATTTATGGTACGACTGGTTATCATCATTATCCTGACTATCATTGTATTTGTGGCTCTTTTTTTGATGTACGGCTGGTATGAGGGCGTTTTTCAATGATATATTCCCTTTAATGCTTCTGCGTCATAATGACTTTCTTGATAGACACACAAAAAATAGCGCATCTGAGACAGGCTCTTCAAAAAAATCCTACTCAGAAGAAATTCTGTATTCAAACCTTTGGCTGTCAGATGAATCATGCGGATAGTGAAAAGATTCATATGCTCCTATCTCAAGCAGGCCTGTCGAAGGTCGACACCTGGGAAGAGGCAGATATTGTTATTTTTAATACCTGTTCTGTCCGTCAGAAAGGGGAAGATAAGGTTTTTGGCTTTGTCGAAGAAATCGACAGACTTCGACAGTCGACAGGTCGAGATATCAAGGTGGGTTTGACGGGGTGCATGACACGAAAAACAGGTCTGAACAAGAAGTACTATGATTATGAAGGCCGTGAGAATACGACAAAAATTACCCTCCTTTATGATGGTGAGAAACTGGATACCCCAACACTCTATAATTCCGATGATGAACTCTTCAATCGTGTCGATACGATAGACTTTGTTGTTCGAATCGAGGAGATAGGATCTCTGACGACACTTTTGTCGATCATGTATGGCGAGGATATTGGTCAGGATGATAATTTCCAATCGTATCTCCGTGTTAGACAAGAGAGAGATGCTTCACGAAGCGCCAATGTGATTATCCAGACCGGATGTGATAATTACTGCACGTTTTGTATCGTTCCCTATACCCGTGGACATGAGATATCGAGGCCACAGGATGAGATTGTCCAGGAGTGTGTCGAAGTTGTCGAACATGGAGGCGCAAAAGAGGTCACTTTGCTCGGTCAGAACGTGAATAGTTATGGCAAAGAAACACGAAAAAATCTTTGGAATCCAGAGGAGCTCACCTGGAACTCCCCAACTGTTCGAACACCGTTTCGAGAACTTCTTGAAAAAATAAATGCCATTCCAAACCTTGACCGTATTCGCTTCACCTCATCGAATCCACACGATATGACACGAGATATCCTCGATGCTCATTTTGACCTCGAGAAGTGCTGTCATTACCTCCACTTTGCCCTCCAGTCTGGTGATAATGATTTACTGAAAAAGATGAATCGTAAGCATACCTATGATGATTTCAAATCTCAGGTAGACTATCTCCGCTCAAGAGATTCACTTTTTGGTATATCGACGGACATAATTGTCGGATTTCCAGGAGAGACAGAAGAGCAATTCGAGAATACCGTCAAAGCTTTCCGAGAATGTGAGTTTGATTATGCCTATATTGCTCGTTACTCACCGCGAAAACAAACCTATGCGGCGAAGATGCCATGACAAGTTCCTGCTGATGTAAAGGCTGCCAGATGGGATCGTCTCAATACCCTGATGTACGAGATTATTCAGAAAAGAAATCAGCTTATGATAGGTCGAGAAGAGGTCATCATGATTTCAAAAATTGATGAAGAAGATGGAACTATCTCAGGCCGTACCAGAAATTTCAAAGAAGTGTATCTCTCAAAAAATGAAAAAATTCAGTTGGGGGATCTGGTTCCAGTGAAGATTGTGGATATAGATAGGTGGGTACTGAGAGGTGAAATAATTTAAAGATATGAAAACAATTCTTATTGGTTATGGAAATGTTGGGCAAGCATTGCATCACGTGTTGTGAGAACACGGTATTGAGGTCGATATGATTGTTCGTCAGTCTGGTATTTTCTCATCAAATGGAGAAAAAATCGATACAATCGACAACTTCGACAGTCATGTCGACAGATACACTGTGGCCTATATTTCTGTACCAAGTGTCCTCGATGCTTCGAAACATTTGTCCTATTATCTGAGTGTCCTAGAAAAAGGTGGTTCTGTCATCACGTGTGAAAAATCTGTCCTTGCTCACTATTGGCACATTCTCAAACCCTATCGTAATCGTCTCTGGTATTCTGCCACGGTCGGTGGTAATTCTGGCATCCTTCCTGAGCTTCATCGTTATGAGTGAAAAATTCATGACATCAAGGCGGTAATCAATGGGACACTCAATATCATCTCAGAACAATCTGCTCTTGGAAAAACCGAAGAAGAACTCTATGAGCTCGTGACTGTGTGAGGTTTTGCTGAACCAGGTGCGAAAAATTTCAAAGAAGTGATAGATCTCGAGATGCAGGATGTGCTCTATAAGGCAGTGATTTTTGCGAATCATTCGTGACTCTACCATGATGTTGTGACGTTATCTGATATTATTGTTGAGCCATTTAAGTCTGGCGCTCGATGTATGCTCGTTGCCGACAAGCATCATATCCGAGCTGGATTTATGTATGACGATGATACTTCGTGGTTTCCGACGGGAGTCAATAATGTCCTCCTCATCAATGGACAGAAAATCATCGAATGACCAGGTGCTGGTGCCAGAGCAACAGCGGAGAGGATGTATGCTGACGGCGAGCATTTGACATGGTAGAAATAATCGTAAAATAATTGTATGAATGCTACTAATCCAATGGGCTCTTATGTGTCCCATGATGAGTCATATTTTCCTTCTTTGGTTCAAGTGGGCTGACGAGATAGGGGTACATATTTGTCTCCTGAAGCTCTTCAATTGGCTCAATCAGTAGCAGATAAAGTGAAACATGTTGCTATAAATGGTCCTGCCATTGTTGATGTTTCTACAACATCAGATCAAGATGCAGCTGCTCTTCTATCTCGTGCCTTGCATCGTGTTTGGTTGATAAGATTAAGAAAACCTATTCCTGATCAAAAATTTCCTCTTGAAGAGGCTGCCTAGTTGGTAAATTATAAAATTGTTTATACTACACCTATGTCATTCTTGCATAGGTGTTGTTTGTTTCTTTTTTCTCTGTTTCCCCAGATTCAGATGATGGCTTTGTGTAATTCTCGGGCGATGGGTGAGGCGGATGAGAATTCGGATATTGATCTCTTTATTATCACAAAAAAGGGAAACCTCTGGACTGCGCGATGTATCGTGACAGTTCTCAGTTCTTTAATGGGTATCCGACGACGGAATACACACGGCCTTCAGAAATGAGGCCCGGACTACATCAAACGCACCAAGGATAAATTTTGCCTTTCATTTTTTATCACTGAAGAACATCTGGATTTCGACGATATTCGTCTCCAACCAGAAGACCCCTATCTGGACCATTGGATGTATACCCTGATTCCACTCGTGAATAAGAATGCCACATACGAGCATTTTATGGAGGCAAATTGAGTCGAACCAACCTATTCGTTCATAAATCCCTCTTGGAGATTATTTCTCATGAAATTAGGCAATATTTTTAGTTTTTTCTCTCTTTTTGAACATCTGATAAAAAAACTCTGGCTTCCCAGAACACAAAAAACCTATGAAAGACTCGGAAAACCGTGGGGAGTGGTCATCTCTGATACCATGCTCAAGTTCCATGATAATGATCAGAGAAAGAAGTATATGACTATCTCATCATAGATTTTACAATCTCGTTTATCTCTGATGGAGATATGTGAGTCTTTTTTACGGTAGAAGGTATAAAAGAAGGTGTTCGAGCAATAATGATACGATCTGTTACTGCAATGTCTTGACCAGTATATCCTTTTGAAGGGAGTCAGAGAATTTGAGGATCTCCATCTAGTATTTTTGCCATTTTATCAATTAACCATTTCATGCTTTCTAGATAAGCATCCGCACCTTCTTTTTTACTATCAGGGAAAATACAGCTTCCAAACAAGCCACTATTGGTGTTTGAAATACCTATATCTCTCCATCTTCGCAATGCATCTTCTATACCTTGTTGTTCTCCATGGAGATATACACTAGAGAATCTTTTTGGAGATGAAGGGTAATATCAGCCAGGACAAATATGAGCCAATACTCTTTTCGTTTCTTTTGTTATTCCAGCTATTCCAAAACATGTACGAAAATCTCTGGAATAAAGGGGTGCTTGGGCTATATCAGGTTCTGAGAAAACTATTTCGCCATCCCTCAGACTTATTGTGTTTTTTCCTCCTCACTTATAGGCAATATTAACTCAATTAGCTATCGGAAGAGATGCTTTATTAAAAGTAATGTCCACAAGAGGAGTATTCATAAATATATTATAAATATATTTAAAAATACTTTATGTCAATGAGTCAATAATTATTTTGCTTCTTCCTCTTCTTCTCTTTCACGGACAATACTCATCGAAGTGACAGCATCATCATCTTTGAGGCGGGTGAGGATAACGCCTTGAGCGACACGACCAGTCAGTCGGACATCTTTGAGAGGCATGCGGACTGTTTGACCAGATTTGGTGACGAGGAGGAAATCTGCATTTTTACGATCATCTTCTGAGAGCATGGTTGCTGAGACGATTTTACCAGTTTTTGCTGTGACAGCACCGACTTTGACACCTGATCCACCACGTCCCTGAGAACGGTAATCCTCGATATCAGAGAGTTTTCCGAGACCATTTTCTGACACAGTGAAGACGTATTTTACTTCTTTTGAAACGACGGTTGCTGTGACGAGTTTGTCATCGCCCTTGAGACGAATACCACGGACACCCATAGCAGCTCGACCCATGGCACGGACATCTGTTTCTGGGAATTGGATTGCTTGTCCTTCGTTTGAGACAAGGAGCATCATATCAGAGCCACTGGTTGGGCAGACCCACCCGAGGCTATTACCTTCTTCGACTTTTATGACGATGAGACCAGAAGAACGAATATTGGTGATCTCAGTTCTCTCGAGACGTTTGACGGTACCATCTGTCGTAGCGAAGAAGAGGAATGGTTTGTTCGCTTCTTCAGCATTGAGAATCGTCGAAATCGATTCTGTTGGTTGGAGACTAATAAAGTTCACAATAGGAGATCCTTTTGCTGTACGAGAAAATTCTGGGATTTCGTAGGTTGGGAGCTGGAAGACACGACCAGTAGAGGTAAAGAACCAGAGATCATCGTGATTGTTTGATGAGAGAAGAATCTGGATCTCATCTTCTTCTTTTGTCGCTGTTGCGACACCCATACCACCGCGTTTTTGTGTGCGGTAGGTGCCAGCTTTCATACGCTTCACATAGCCCTGTTTTGAGAGTGTGATGATGACTTCTTCGTTTGGGATGGTGTCTTTTGCGCTGAATTGTCCGAGAGGGGAATTGTGAATCTGAGTTTTTCGTTCATCACCATATTTTTCATCGATTTCACGGAGTTCATCACTCACGATAGCATCGACACGAGCTGGTTTTGCGAGGATATCTTTGAGGTCAGCGATGAGGAGGAGTTTTTCTGCGAGTTCGTCTTCGATTTTCTTTCGTTCGAGGCCAGAGAGACGCTGGAGCTGCATTTCGAGGATGGCAATTGCTTGCTTCTCTGAGAGCTTAAATTTTGTCTGGAGTTTGTCACTCGCATCCTGTCGGTCTTTTGATTTTTTGATGGTTTCAATCACCTCATCGATATGATCGAGAGCGATTTTGAGACCTTCCAAGATGTGTGCTCGTTCTTCTGCGATACGGAGCTCGTACGCAGTACGACGTTTGATCACTTCTTGACGGTGTGCGAGGAATTCTTCGAGGATTTCCTTGAGGTTGAAGAGTTTTGGTTGGAGACCACGATCCGTGAGCGCAATCATGTTGTACGCAAACGATGACTGGAGCCCTGTGAGCTTGAAGAGTTGATTCAGGACCTCACGAGGGAAGCTGTCACGCTTGAGCTCGATGACGATACGAATACCTTCTTTATTTGATTCATCGCGGACTTCGGCGATACCGTTCACGATTTTCTCAGTGATGAGGTGAGCGACTTGTTCGACGATGCTCGAAGGTGTCGTCTGGTATGGGAGTTCATTGATGATGATGACTGGACGACCAGCGCTTGTTTCCTCAATAACAGCCTTTCCACGCATGATCACTGATCCTCGACCTGTCGCATAGGCAGAGAGGATATCAGCACGATTGTAGACGACTCCACCCGTTGGGAAATCTGGTCCTTTGATAAATTCCATCAGGTCTTCTACGGTGATACTCTCACGCTCCTTGTGTCCGAGGACAAACTGAAGTGCTTGGACGACTTCACGGAGATTGTGAGGAGGGATATTGGTTGCCATACCGACGGCGATACCCACTGATCCCATGAGGAGGAGATTTGGGACACGAGCAGGGAGAACGGTTGGTTCTGCATGTGATGCGTCAA
>CAZRUI010000019.1:0-16609 GCA_964603225.1 uncultured Candidatus Peribacteria bacterium
ATAAAATCTCATCCCACACCTCTGGCTCAAGAATATCGTAACCATCGCCATTAAATTGACTAAAAATACTATTGGATCATCATTTTCTTTTTGTTAGATAGTCCTTAAAATACAAAATACTATTTTCATCTATTTTTGAGATTTCTTCTGAGCCATCTATTAAAAAAACTTCTTTCAGAGGATACAGATCATTCAAACATTCATATTCTTCATTTATTGTGTTGGTAAAAGTCGTCTTACCTGCGCCTGATGGTCATACAATAAGTATGATTTTAGGTCTACGTAATGGCTTTATGAGATGATCAACCCCATAATCAGTCATAGATTTTTGACTTAACAAGGAAGCTAATTTTACGCTTTCGACAATATCAAATCATGATTTTTTGAGTCACAGAAATGCTCATATAAAAACATCTTTTGCTCACATAGATGATCTAATCTCAATTTCATCCGAAAAGACCGGCGAGAGTTTATTTTTCTCTCACTTCGAGATTATTTCAACACCTTCATTATCACTCAATATAAGTAATATAATATGAGGATTTAGGCTAAAAAGAGGGATATTTTCCTTTAAAAATCAATATTGATCCTCATTAATAAAGATATAGTTTAAGCATGATGCTATACTGCTTATCTCTTGGTGTTGTTTTTGAATATCTGAATGAATCAAATCTATCGATATTATCCTGTCCTTTGAGCCTTTCACGATTTCACCCTTATAATCCACTCATGTTCACAACGATATGTGTATATCTCATAAAAAGGATATATTAGTAGCATTGGTAGTTGTCTTGAATGGGTTATCATTGCTATCGCCATGAAGAATACTCTCGACTCAAGTAATTTTCACACCTACAGCAATTCCATATCAGGCTCCTGGATAGTTTTTTGAAATTTCTTGAGTGGATAAATTACCGGCAATTATGTCTATGTGTTGTAATTTCACTGCTGAAAAAAATTAATGTTAAAGTTATATTTGATATCTAAGCTAAAAATTCAGACAAAACTATTGTTTACTAATGTTTTATTGCAAGTATAATCATATAATAATATCGACCATTCACAAATGAATAAAGAACTTCGAGAAAAGTTAATGCAAATTGCAAAGGCTGAAATACCAAACCATGATGTAGCTCATGATTATAATCATGCGTTGCGTGTCTTATTTAATGCTGAAAAGATTGCAAAAAAGGAAGGTTGAGATTTAGACATAATTATTCCTGCAGCTTTATTCCATGATTTAGTTGTATATAGGAAAAATGATCTGTATAAGCATAAATCTCAAGAGGAAAGTGCTGAAAAAGCTGTCGAAATTATGAAGGGTCTAAAAAATTTCCCAGAAGATAAGATCAGGAAAATTAAGATCTGCATATTAGATTGCTCCTTCAGTAAAGGTGCCATCCCCCATTTGCTAGAATCAAAAATTTTGCAGGATGCAGATGGTCTCGAATCAACAGGGCTTTTTTTCATAATGAGAACTTTCTCTTGTACGGGACAAATACAGAGATCATTCTATGACCTTCTAGATCCCTTCTGCAATTCCAGAAAGCCAGATTCTTCTCATTATGCTTGGGATCTGATATATGAACGAGTACCGGTTATAGTAGAAAGAATCCATACAAAAACAGCGAAAAATATCGCAAGAAGGCGTACAAATTTCCTTTTAAAGCTTTTAAAAGAATTCAAATTAGAAATGGCTGGAAAGTAATACTTCATTAAAGAGAATTCAAGAATCAATCTTTTCTAAGGTTTTCAAACATTTTTACCTCTGCGTCCATTTTTTTCTCATCTTCTTGAAAATGTATTACATTATTGATAAGGCGTTTTTCTTTGTTGGCTTTTTCTAGAGAATCTCTTGAGAAGATGCCCCTGATAGTATCTTTATCAGCTTTAAGCGGATCTTTATCCCCAACAATTTTGGAAACTTTATTCATAAGATCAGATCAACTTAAGAAGATAACTATAATTTTCTTATCTTCATAGTATTCTATCAATTCTTCATAGTACCACTGCCCCTGATGTTCCAGATAAAGCTCCTCTATTAAATTTTTTTTCACTGCCTCAATGTGAAATATCTCAGTTCACAGTCCTAAAGATTTAAACATTTGTATAATATCTTCACGAAAACTCAGAAAATTTGGCTTTATAAAAACGACTATTTTTTTATTTAAATTTGTCATTTTTTTTTGTAAATTCCAATAAAATAATACCCCCCTCCCGAAAGTAAGTCTAAGCAATTAATCCTCCATCATACAAATCTTGTATTGTTTCATGATAAGAGAAGGCGAGATCCAGTTGTTTTGCCTCTTCATATGTGAACCATCGTATGTCAGAAATTTCACTGTTCAAAGGTTTTATTTCTCCAGTCCATTCTCAAAGATAAATAAATCAGAGAATTCGTGAATCTTCTGTATTTGTTTCATAAAAGCCCAGTTTTTTTGTCGGCACAAAATCGACATTAACTTCTTCATTTACTTCCCTTGCGGCTGCATCTGCCAAAGTTTTATCCGTGTCTTCTAAAGTACCAGCGGGAAAGGTCCAACAATTAGGATAGTTTTTTTTAGTTGCAACTCTCTTAGTAAGAAGAAGTTTTTTATCTTTAATGATAACGCCTCCGCATCAGATTAATATTTTCATTTTTTGTTGGTTATTAACTAATCTTATGTATCCAAATCAATAATCAACCTGTTTTTTATAGGTTTCATTTAACATTTTTCTTTCTCTGATTAACAGCCGTATTCTCAGTTATGACTTCTTCCCTGATAATATGTTCACATCCAAATCTTTCTCATTAAGTATTGCAATAAGTTCATAGAGAGTTTTACCCACGTCTTGGTCGCATGATTGTTTCATATAAGAAATATGAGAAATAAAAGGATAATCTCGAATTATACACTCAAGACTTCGAAAATCTGAGAGAATTAACCAATAATTCTTATGTTGGCATGAGTAAAGTACTTCACTTCATAAATCCTGAATTATTCTGTATTTATGATTCCAGAGTACTAGCAAAAATTAAAAGGATCACAGGACTTAAAAAGGTAACATTTTTTGATCTAGTCAACAGTCTTTATGTGATCAAAAGGGAGTTATGAGTGAGTTTATCGGAAATTGATCTGATATTGTGGTCGGCTGAATAGGCCTAAAATAGCGGGAATTATCGGGTTTTTCAAAAGTACCAATAGTGTCCCATCCCCATAGGAGGAATGGTATCACACTTATTGTTCTATTATCAATCCCATAAAGGGTTTCCAATACAAAAATGGGCACAAAAAGACCCTAACTAGTAGGGTCACAATGTGCTGTTAGTGTAGCTATTGGTGGGAACGCTGGGAATCGAACCCAGGACCATCACCTTAAAAGGGTGCTGCTCTACCAATTGAGCTACGTTCCCACACCAACTATCGTGGCGTGACTATATGAAAAAAATCCTATTTGTCTACTCTATTTTTGTGCGAGTTATTTGACCCATATGGGAAAGCGTGTTATTGTAGTACAGTAATCACTTTCTATGCGTCGTCTATTACCTCTTTTTTCGCTTATTTTTCTCATACCAATGGGTGTTTCTGCCTATTCTGTGAGTTGTAGCGGAATCCCTGATGCTTCTGGCTGTCAACAGTGTTTTCACTTTGATTTAGCCACTTCCAATGCTGCAAATGATATTTTTGTGCCTCGTTCTGGTATTCCAACAGGCCAACAAGAATACATCGACCTCTCAAAGAGTACTATCAGTGGATATGCTTACCAAGGCGCTACTGTGAGTCCTACAGGGAATATCACAGGCATCTTTGACCGCTTTGAAAGCGGCCCAAATGCCACCGCTTCTTGGGTTTGGGCAAAAACAAAATCAGGGCAGGGTATTACACGTGGAAATATCCCAACAAATGTGGACTATTCTAAACCTGTCTATGCTGTAAAATATACGACATTTTCATATCTCAAAAATCAAGGCACTTCTTCTGTTGTTCCTGGGACTGAAGTGAGTCATCTCGAATGTGGTTTCTTCTATGCTAAAGCACCGGTGATAACTCCACAAATTATCTGTGGTGATGGGAAAAAAGAAGGTACAGAACAGTGTGATGATGGAAATACAAATAATAATGATGGCTGTTCAAATGCTTGTCGTCTTCCTGTCTGTGGGAATGGTGTCCGTGAAGGGAACGAAGAGTGTGATGACGGAAACAATCGTAATGGTGATGCTTGTACAAGCCTCTGCCGCAATGCTGGCGTTAATTCTATTTGTGGAAATGGTATCCGTGAAGGGAACGAAGAGTGTGATGACGGGAATGCGAGCAATACTGATACCTGTTCGACTGTTTGTCGTGCTATTGGTGGAGCTAATCCTCAATGTCGTGTTCAAGCCTTTGATTCATACGGTTCTGTCCCACTTACGACGACACTTTCTTGTTCTGGTGAGCCACGAGGTCGTACAGTAATTATTATTACTAAAAATAATACTCTCATAGATACTTCTGAAACAACCAGCAAGACATTTACTTTTAATCAATCAGGTCGTTATACTATCCGATGTTATCCTGACGCAGCCAATAATCAGGCAAATTCTTGTACAACAGTGATCAATGTCGATGGGCAATGTGGTAATGGTATTGTAGAGCGTGGTGAAATGTGTGATGATGGCAATACTATTTCTGGTGACCTCTGTGATCGCTCATGTCGTCTCACAGGAACTAGCTGTGGTAATGGTATTCTCGAAAATGGTGAACAGTGTGACGATGGAAATAATAGTAACAATGATACATGTACGAATATCTGCCAAACCGGTACTCCAGATACTGGTCCTCTTGGCATGATTACTATTCTTGTTATTGTAGCTCTTCTCGGTTCAACAGGTATTGTATACTACCGCAAACGAAAGTCATAGTTTTTGTTTTTCAGTTTCTCTATGTCTTCTTTTTTCTCTAAACATTATTCAAAGTTTGATTACTACGAATATCGTGGATTAACTGAAAATCTCAGAAAAAAACTCGAAACAGAATTTCGTATTCATGAGGATGATTTGGAGGATGTTTTTTCTCCTACACAGTTGTCAAAGTTTGAAATTCGCAAAAATTATGCTTATTTTGCCCTTCAATTTGCTGATAGAGATGCAAATGATCGTATTCATACTCAACAAATCCACTGTTTTGTGAGCGAGAAATTTCTCTTTGTTATCGATGAAGATACCTTTCTCGGTATCAAAGAGTTTGATCGTGTCCGAAATCGACTCGTTGACAAGGAGAGTTACAACAGCTTTGATCTCTTTTATGAGCTTCTCGATATATCGGTGATTCGTATGTTTGGCCTTCTCAACGCTATTCATGGTCGTGTCAAAGCTCTCGAATCAACTATTTTTTCTGAGGAACATTTTGAAAATGATCAGATTTCAGAAATACAGGACATCAAAAAGAATATCATTAACTTCAAATCTCTCCTTGCGCCACTGTTTGATATGCTCGAGGAAATCACTCTCAAGCATACCAATCTCATTGATGAAACGGGAAAGGAGGCTATTGATGACTCTCTCGATAAAATAAAAAAACTCGTAAACCGTTTGGATAATTTCCGTGACACCATGAAACTCCTCACGGAAACAAACGAGATGATCATAGCAAGAAGTACGAATCAAACGGTTCGACGTCTGACACTCTTTAATGTATTACTTCTCGGGCCAAGTTTTATAGCCGCATTTTTCGGTATGAATATGCATTTTGGTTGGCTCAGTGCTTTGGCAGACCAGAATAATCTCCTCCCGCTCTCTATCATTATATGATGTATGGTAGCCATGACGCTCTCTATGTTTCTCTTCTTTCGTTCAAAAAAATGGGTCTAAGACCCATTTTTATTGTATTGATTGGAGCTGATCTTTGAGATCTTGGAGTTCACGTCGGAGTTCGAGAGCTCTGTCAGGATCATTTGTTGCTTCGCGTATTTCCTTCTCCAATTGCTCTATTCTTGGTTGTATTTTTTCTGGAGGAAGTGTGACTTTTGTTCTCTCTGGTACTACGGGTGCTGTTTCTTTTATAACCTGTGATCGAAGTGGTCCTGGTATCGTTGCAGCTATGCCTCCTTTTTCGAATTTTGCATAGAGTATACCTCCTACGAGACAGAGGAGACCAAGAGCTCCATAGAGAGCCATACGAGTTATTTTTGTGATCTTCATAGAGGTATTATATAGAGAATATCTGGAAGTGCCAAATCTATCGTATAACCTGGAACTCTGTTCTCGCTATTTCTTGCCAACGAGGGTCTTTTTCTTGTAATTTCTGGAATACCCCAGGATAATGAAGAGCTCCGTAGTGAATATAGACATTTGGAATTGGCGAAGAGATAATTGATTCTACGATGATATCATTTCTCTTATTTAAGATGATATCAAAGACGGGAATACTTTTTTCCAGTTCTTGAGTGAGTGCTGGATTTGTGTAGGTTCTGAGGAGGATATTCATAACGCCTCGCATCATCACGCGGATGATGTTTTTCTGAAAATCATTCATCGTTGGGTACCGTTCTTTGATGATTTCTACGAGATTTTGTTCAGGGAGACCTTCGGGTGCTTGTATATTTTGTGCTCCAGCGAGTGTGATAATCTCATCAGTTGATAGGTCGACGTTGGTGCTCGGTAAAATCCCCAGAAACATCGTACCATCTTGTATCGTCATACTTCCCATCTGGGCAAATACCTCGTACATTTTTTCTGAGATATTCATCCCCATGAGCTGACTCAATTTTTCGAGACTTTCGGGCGTTCCTGCCTTTACTCCTTCGTAGAAAAATACATAGTCTTTTCCTTGTAACTGTTCCATATCACGTTTGATATCGTCATAGAATCCTGGTGATCCTATATGCATCATAGACTGGAATATGACAGTCTTTTCTCCATTACTGATGGTGATTTTTGGGAGTGTTGCAGGAGCGACATTATTGGAGAATTGTATAGTTCCAAACAAGAGCCAAGGAGTCACCCAGAGGAGGACAATAAGCCATCCCCATCCGTGTAAGAGGTGGGAGAAGAATCGTTGAATTTTTGTACGATCGTCGTGTTTTCCGAATATCATCCCTATCAGCCCGAGAGCACAAGCTCCTCCGAGTGTTGCAATGATAGAAATCGGAATAAATATCAAAAATGCACCCATGCCTATCACTCCACTCATCATGTATCAGAGCCAGAGATTTGCACATATCATCACAAAGAGAAGAAGTCTGAGTATCATAGGTGGTATTTAGAGTTTTTCTGTTGCGCCAAATTCTTTAAAAAATGTCCTGAGTTCTGATAGGATAGCATCGTATGTATTTTTATCTTTTCCTTCTATTGCGACTTTGAGCATCGGCTCAGTTCCAGATTTTCTCACACAAAACCACCATCCCGGTGCTTCTATACGTATGCCATCTATGGTGATCTGCTCATACTGTTTGTATTTTTCTTTGAGAGTTTCGATGGCTTCGTCTTTTTTGTCTGTGATAAATTGAAATACTTGACCACGAGCGTAGGTATTAAATTCTTGTATAAGAGCTGTGGCATTGTTGTATTTTTCGAGAGCTTTCAGGAGATAATAGAGACCAGCCAGAGGCATCTCTATAGTGCCGTATTCCTTGAAGAGAAGGTGAGTCGATACTTCGCCGGCGAGGAGTCCATTTGCTTCGATGACTTCTCGTACAAATGCTTCTCGACCGACACGTGTCATCCGGAGATTTCCGCCATATTTTTTGACGGTATCGCCGACGATTTTACCACAAAATACTTCTTGGAATATAGTGGTACTTCCGAGTCGTTCTGCCGTTCCATCGGTCAGAAGTTCTCGTCCGATGATAGCGAGTAATATATCTCCAGTCACAACGGTTCCATCAGGGGTCACCATGCCGAATCGATCAGCATCTCCATCAAAAATAAAACCAAAATCACTTCCATTGTTTTGTATCTCTGCTATGAGCGGTTTGTAGTTGGCAAATCGCGATGTATCTGTCTCGTGTGCTGGGAAAGAACCATCAGGATTAGTAAATATATGTACAGCATCAGAACTGAGCATCTCTCTCAAAAAAGTTTGTTCGAAATGTGTCGCCGCACCGTGACTATAGTCGACTGTTATCTTTGGAATCTTTGAGAGTGTTTTGAATTTTTCTCGTATATCTGAGAGGAGTTCTGTGATTTTGTTATCAGCATAGGGGAGTATCTCTGGAAGGCCTGTATCAGCTATATCTGTCTGTGCCTGCTCTTCGAAGAGGGCTCGGAGTTCTGTAGATTTGATAGAGAGACATTTGCTGTCGACAATTTTTGCTCCGACATACTCACTCGGATTGTGCGAAGCAGTAAAGAGACATCCACAATCAAAACGATCAATCGTCGCATAGTAGGCCATTGGTGTTGAGCAGACTCCGTAGGTGTATTGGCTATGAGTTTCGTCTTTTCCTATCACCGTGACCTGTTGTATCCCTGCGGTTTTCATACCTTTCAAGAACTCATCAATCAGAATTATATTCGCTTCACGGACGTCAGAGCTAATGAGAATCTTTGGTGTTGTATATTTTTTTAAGAGATGAAGACCCAGAGCATAACCCATGATACGACCAAATCGTTCATCGATTTCAGACTGCCACACACCACGAATATCGTAGGTTTTAAAAGAGGAGAGAGAGTACATGTGAAAAAATTAGAAACTATCGCTGTATATTGAGCTTGATATCTTCTGTCATTTTCGTCCCATTAAGAAAAATTTCAATATCATTTCTATTTTTTGTGATATTCATTTTGGTTTTGAGTTGTTCGATGAAGACGCGAGGTGGGTCTTGTTTCTGTGCTTCCTTTTTCTGTGTTTCTGCAAAATATTTCCCGCAGAGGAAAGCAGCTATCATGAGCACAGAAATCAGAAAAGAGTGTTTTACTGTTTTCATTGCAGTGTGTGTGCGTGGAGTACGTTTGAGAGGAGGAGAGCGATAGTCATGGGCCCGACACCACCAGGCACTGGTGTTACGTCAGCGATTTTTCCGATATTCTCTGTATCACAATCTCAGAAGAGTTTTTTGCCTGCATCATGTGTTTCGACATTGATACCGACATCGATGATGAGACTGTCTGGACGAACCATATTAGCTGTCACGAGATGTTTCTTTCCAACGGCAGAGATTACTATATCTGCATTTTTTGTGTGTTCGCTCAGGTTTTTTGTCCGACTATGACAGACAGTGACAGTAGCTCCTGCATGCAGGAGCAGCATGGAGAGGGGTTTACCGACTATGGTACTTTTACCTATGACAACAGTATTTTTTCCTTCTATTTTTTCTCATTTTTTGCCAAGATAATCACCTATGATATGCATGATGCCTTTTGGCGTTCCGGGAATCAGCCATGATTCATCACCACTGTAGAGTCGTGCTATATTGATGCTTGAGAAACCATCGACATCTTTTTTGTCATCTATAGTATCAAAAATAGCCTGCGGATTGATATGAGGTGGGAGTGGTGACTGGACGAGAATGCCTGTGATATCTGTATTGTGGTTGAGTTTTCTGATTTCTTCTTGGAGATCCTCTTGTGAGATGAATGCTTCAGGATGGATGAGATTGGATCCTATGCCCACACTTTCACAGGTTTTGAGTTTGTTTCTGACATAGACTTCACTCGCACTATTATCACCGACCATGACGATGGTCAGATGTGGCTTTTGTTTCAGAGTTTGGACCTGGTTTCTGATATCTTGTGTCAGAGCATCGGCCAATGTTTTTATATCGAGAATCATTTAACGAATGATATTGGCAACAGAGGGGATAGCAATCACCATGAGTAAATCGAGGATGAGGATGAGGATCAACGGAGCCAAATCAATCATACCGACACGAGTGGGAAAAATCTTTCTCGTGAGATCGTAGAGAGGCCTTGTGATACTATTGAGAGGTCCTATGACTATATGGAGTCCGAGGAGTGTGAGCCAACTCAAGATGACATCAGCAATTACTGCCCAATAGAGTATGCGCAGAAAAAATGCAAATCCAGCGAGGAGGTAGAGTCCGAGAAGAGTCATGTTATGCGAGGTGTTTATCGACGAGGGCTGCGAGACTTTCTTTGTCCTGGAGACCAACAGTCTTATCGACGAGATGCCCATCCTTGAAGACGAGAAGAGTCGGGATGCTCATAACGCCATAGCGCTGAGCAATATCACCAGAAGCATCGACATCGAGCTTTGTGATATTTGCTTTTCCTTCGTATTCATGAGAGAGTTCTTCAACGATAGGAGCTATTGCCTGGCATGGTCCACACCAGACAGCATACATATCGACGAGAGTGACACCAGATGCGATTGCGCTATCGAAATCAGCAGAAGTTAAAACGCGAGTCATAAGAGAAAAATAATGAAATAAATCTAATTCTGAGTATAGGACTTTTTTCTTCTTTGCAAATTTTTAGCACGTAAATTGTTTAGGTGCTAGTTTGAAAGATACTCGATGAGACTGAAATATATTTTTTGCTTTGATTTTTTTAGAAAAATTGGTACCCTCCTCGCATATGAAAATCATCTTTGTGACAGGAGGTATTATCTCTGGTTTATGAAAGGGTGTGACGGCCTCGTCGATAGGTCGTCTTTTTAAATCGTCAGGATACAGTGTGACGATGATGAAAATCGATCCTTATTTGCAGGTGGATGCAGGCACGATGTCACCCTATGAACATGGGGAAGTCTTCGTCACAGAAGATGGTGGTGAAACTGACCTCGATCTCGGAAATTATGAACGATTCGTGGATGTCGCACTCGATCGTGGTTCTAATCCGACGACTGGTAAAATCTATCTCACTGTCATCGAAAAGGAGCGTCGAGGAGACTACCTCGGAAAGACAGTCCAGGTTATCCCTCATATCACGGATGAAATCAAATCACGTATCCTGAAACAGGCTGAAAAGGCTGATATCTGTATCGTCGAGGTTGGTGGTCTCGTCGGTGATGCTGAGAGCCCTGTCTTTATCGAGGCTATTCGTCAGCTCCGTCGTGATGTCGGTCCGACCAATGTGTGCTACGTCCATGTGGTTCCTCTTCTCTATGTCGATGCATCTGGGGAATATAAGACAAAGGCTATTCAGCTCTCAACACGACAACTCCGAGAAGCAGGTATTCAACCAGATTTTCTCGTGGCGCGTTGTCCTCGTGAGATACCACAAGAACTCAAGCCAAAAATCTCGATGTTCACTGACGTGTACGAGGAAAATATCATCGAAGCAACTGATGCTCGAACCATCTACGAAGTGCCACTCCTCTTCGAAAAACAGTGATTCAAAGATAAAATAGAAACCGTTCTCCATCTCGAACATAAGCCGATTGATCTCTCTGATTGGTCAGCCTTTGTGGATAATGTTGTGGCTCCGACGAAAGAAATCAATATCGCAATTGTCGGAAAATATGCAGAACTCGAAGATGCTTACATGAGTGTCCGAGAAGCGCTCGTTCATGCTGGTGCGAAATATGCCACAAAAGTGAAGCGTCACTGGATCAATGCTGAGGATATTGAGAAAAATCCAAATCTCATGAATGAACTCAAAACTGCAGGAAAGCTCGATGGTATGATAGTGCCAGGTGGATTTGGCTCACGTGGTATCGAAGGGAAGGTTGCGGCTATCAGATACGCTCGTGAAAATAATATCCCATTCCTCGGTATCTGTCTCGGTCTCCAATTATCAGTGGTAGAATTTGCTCGTCATGTTTGTGGTGTGGCTGATGCGACATCGACAGAATTTGAGAAGCCAGGTACACCATTTATTGACTATCTCCCAGATCAAAACGAGAAAATCGACAAAGGTGGTACACTTCGACTCGGAACACAAGAGGCAAATGTTCTTGAGGGTTCCCTCATTCATAAACTCTACGGTACGACCGTTATCAGCGATCGTCATCGTCATCGCTATGAGGTCTGTCCAGACAAGCACGAAATTCTTCGTTCGCATGGACTTGTTCTCTCTGGAACATCTCACGAAGGCCGACTCATCGAATATATCGAAAATCCTGCCTGCAAATATTTCGTCGCTACACAAGCACATCCAGAATTTAAATCTCGTCCAAGCAAGCCACATCCCATGTTTGATGGGCTTGTGAAGGCGTGTATTGACTAGTTTAATACTGTTCTCCTTCGTAGGTTGAAGGTCTTTCTGTATTTCTTTTATCCCAAAAACTTTCTTTTGCTGAGAGTGCAGTTCACGCTCAAATTCAAACTATCGCAAGAAGTATTCCAACTCCTCCAATTGCTTGAGCTACTTTCCCTGCAGGGCTATCATCTGGATTTGCTACTGTTATTAAGCCAATCAGTCAACCACCACTCAATCAACAAATATTGCGGACATGTCGTAAAACTTTATTTACAGAGGGTTCGTATGCTCACACTACGGCTGTCTCATCCTCTAGAGATTCTTCTTGGTAAGCTGCACTCATTATAGGTCTCCCGCTTTCATCTAACTCATGGATAGGTTCGTTTGGCATAAAATAAAAATTAACTATACTATCGATAAATTCTATACTATTTTAATAAATGTCAAATAACGACCAAATTCATACTCTCGGTGAAGTGTCTCGTGCTCTCTTTGATGGGCATGATGATGCGGCGTATTCCAATGAGTTTGAATATGGTGTCAGCGAGTCAGTCGTGCGAAAAATCTGGGAACAAAATAAAGAACCTGAATGGATGCTCGAAAAGCGTCTTGCGAGTCTCAGAGTATTTCAGGAAAAAGCGATGCCGAAGTGGGGTCCAGATTTGTCGAAACTTGATCTCACAAAAATCTGCTACTATGCACGTCCAGAATGAGCTTCAAATACGCAGTCATGGGATGATGTCCCTGAGGCTATCAAAAATACATTTGAACGACTCGGTATCCCAGAAGCGGAGCGGACGATGCTCGCTGGTGTTGGTGCGCAATACGATAGTGAAGTCGTGTATCACAATCTCCACCAAGAGCTACGAGACCAGGGTGTGATTTTCGAGGATATGTCTGTGGCTGTGAATGAACACGCAGAGCTGGTTCAGAAATATTTCATGAAACTTATCCCAGCGAATGACCATATTTTTGCTGCATTGCACGGAGCTGTATGGTCTGGTGGGACATTTCTCTATGTGCCAAAAGGAGTAGAAATATCTGATCCATTGCAAGCGTATTTCCGCATGAATGTGAAGTCAGGAGGACAATTCGAGCATACACTGATGATTATCGAAGATGAAGCGACAGCACACTACATCGAATGATGTTCAGCACCGAAATACAATACACCGAGTCTCCATGCCGGTATGGTGGAAATCTTTGTTGGTAAAAAAGCCAAAATGCGCTATACCTCGGTCGAGAACTGGTCTATCGATACGTATAATCTCAATACCAAGCGTTCACTGGTCCAGGAAGAAGGGTATATGGAGTGGGTGGGTGGAAACTTCGGTAGTGGTGTCACCATGCTCTATCCGTGTACGATTCTCCAGGGGCGAAAATCAAGTTGTGACCATCTCGGAGTTGCCTTTGCCAACGCAGGGCAAAATGTCGACGGGGGAGCGAAAGTGATTCACATAGGCGAAGATACTTCGTCCAATGTCATCATGAAATCACTCTCAAAAGGTGGAGGACTCTCGACCTATCGAGGACTTCTCGATATCCAGCCTTCGGCACATAATTCGGTCAGTCGTATCGATTGTGATGCGCTCATCCTCGATTCTCTTTCCAAAAACGACACTATCCCAGATATCCGTGTACGAAATGCTTCGTCTATTTGTGCACATGAGGCCAGTGCTGGTCGTATCAGCGAAGAACAACTCTATTATCTGCGGAGTCGCGGTATTGCCGAAGATCAGGCAAAAGCGATGATTATCAATGGATTTATCTCACCGATAGTCAAAGAACTCCCACTCGAATACGCTGCTGAGCTCAATGCTCTGATAGCCCTGGAGATGGAGGGGAGTGTGGGTTAGGCAACTTTTTTTTGCTCGATGAGATTATTCCGCCATCTCATGATTTTTGCTACTTTTTTGTGTCCTTCTTCGTCCATTTCTGTTGTTCGTTTTCCGGGGTTTTCTATATGCACTCTCATGCAGAGTAAAACCATTGCATGTGACATAGCTTCTTCTTTTTCCTTGAAATGACATTTTTCATAGAAGAATTTGATGATTTCATCGAGGCCAAACTCTATTTTTCACTCTGCTTTTAGGAAAGCCAAGACGAGTTTGTCTGCCTTGATTCTGTTGCGATTGAAGAGGTTATTTACTTTATTTCTCACCCTAGTCTCTACGCTCTTTGTGCGTGAGATGGCCAGGGCTCAGAGCAAGTCTGGTGTCCAGTTTTTTGCTTCTGAGATATCGTGTGATGAGTTTGGTTTCCAGAACTGCATAGTGCAGGTAATTTGCTTACTATAGCCAAAATTTTTCTAAAGCAAGTTGGTATTATCTCTTTTATACAAAGGAATGACGAAGAACTGGATTTTTTATTTTTTTCTGCATAATGGTTGTAGCTAAACAATTTGATTGCTCACTCATTTCGATACTACCCTCTGGGATTCTACATTGCCGTCAGCTGAATATAGAGATAAACTTAAATGAAAAAAATTACTCCTCATAGGGGTGGGCTGGGAGTTTAAAAAAACTTTTATAGAACGTATACGGGCCCTGGGGTTGGGGTATCTCGTCATATTAGATATACATAACCCATGGTATATGCCTTTTGTGGATGGTCATATTGAGTGAGATTCATCCATACCTCTTGATACAGATGCTTCTCGTGATCCGCGAATTGTTGCTATACAACAATACATGGATCAAAATAATATAGAATTTGATGGGATATGGACTCTTTCGGAAATGTGTGTTGTGCTGACGAGTCAAATTGCTTCATATTTTTGAAAAAAATGTATTCACCAAGATGTCATTGCTCAGTTAAAAAATAAGAAAAGTGCTCGAAAATGGCTATTTAAAAACCATAGTGAACTGAAAATTGATTGTTCACATGTATGTTCTTCACGAGATTTTCGTATCGAAGATATACAAAAAGAGGATTTTCCTCTTATAGCAAAAGGAGCGGAGGGTTACTGAAAGAATTGTGTGAAAATTGTTGATTCTTTTGATTCCTTAAAAGAAACTCTTGCTCAGAACCCTACTATTTCATTTGTTGTAGAGAGCTACTTTGAATGAACTGATATAGATCTCAATCTCATAGTGCAAAATGGTCGTATAGTTTGGTCTTGATTTGTAGAAAATTTCGCACCACGACAGCCATGATTTCTAGAAAACGGTTCTCAGACGTGTGTCTGTATCAATGAAGAGGAACAAGAAGAAGTAATCCGATATGTGCAGAATATTATTACGCTTACTCCGTGAATACAATCAGCATGTCTTCATGTAGAATTTAGAGTTGCCCACAAGGGTACAGATTTTTCTTTTACGCTTATAGAGATTAATTTTCGATTATGAGGTGGCGAGAATTTCGTTTTTCATCTCGGTCAAGATACCCATGATTTGATTTTATCTAATCTTGAACTTGCATTTGATATGCCTGTCTCACAAACAACACGAAAAAACGGGTATTATAAGTATATAAAAACGGCTGATCTTTATGTAAATAAGGCAGGAGTTTTGCGTGTATTGGAATGACCAAAAACCAAAGACGGTATTATGCAATACGTGTTTTTTGCTGAGCCAGGTAGTCAATATGAATTTCCACCTCGTTGATGACTGGTGGATGATATTTGATGGATAGTAGCAGGCAGTCATACGAGCCCAGAAGAAGCTAGCATAATGCTCGAAAAAGCTCTCCAAGAGGTTATTGTGGATATCCAATAGGAGAAGCTAAACTCTCGCTTATTTGACATATAATTATAATATATATTATATATTTCATATTATTGTTTCTTTTTTATGCACTTACCTGAATCGCAATCTAGCGGGCATTCTTCTCTGAAGCGTTCTCTCCCTCTTGTTCTCGCTATGAGCCTCGCAGCCCTGACTGCTTGTAGTAAAAGCGAAGCTCCAGTGTCTCCCGTCAAAAAAGTAGACCTTTCAGGTGTCTTGCCTCCATCTCAGATGGCTGATACAGTCCAGGCTCGTGGTGACGCTATCAAACAGGTCATAGAAAGCGCTATCGGATGACAAGATCCAGCGATGGTGAGCAATGCAAAATTTACTATTGATCCAAATGGTTCTCCAGAAGAGCTCCAACTTCGTCTGTTTGATGTGAGTCGTGGAGTAATTCATGCTTTTCTTCAGACACCAGACGGGAAAAAATATATGAGCATCCGTGATAATCGCGCTGATGGTCTCGTAGATTTTTCTGAGTCTGTTGCCGTACAAAGTGAAACAAAGTCAGTTCGTAAATATACCTATCCCTATTCAAATGATCCTGAAGTAAATATGCTCTATGCACGAGCACTTCAGCTCTATATGAAAACCTATCCTCTTGGTAGTCCCCAGAAAACAAAATAATAAAAAATCTCGTCATAATGACGAGATTTTTTTAATTCCTGATGAGAGGTTCGAAGACCGGATATTTTAATTTGGTTGGGATGGGAGTTTTGCCTTAAATGGCAAAACGAGTAATTCGAACACGGGTTCGAATATCATTTGGTTGGGGATGAGGGATTCGAACCCCCGCGTGGCGGAGTCAAAGTCCGCTGCC
>CAZRUI010000020.1:0-14948 GCA_964603225.1 uncultured Candidatus Peribacteria bacterium
TTTTTGTGTCTGTCATTCCAGAATTGCGAGATTCAAGCGGAGCGGAATGAGCAATGTCTGGAATCCAGGAGTATTACTACGCGAAGCGAACAGAACCATGTTTGTACTTTTTATGCAAAAAGTACCAAAAGCATTCAAGGGGCAAAAACTCGCTATAAACCAAGTTCATCTTGAAGTCTGCTTTCATCCCGCTCAGACAGTTTGCCCCTTAAAAATCCATATCTACATAGTGACTTACAGGAAAATTCGGAAGAGAGAGAGAGAGAGAGTACTTATGAACCTGCTCAAAACTGTTATTTTCCACGACCCACGAACACACTACTCAGGCACTGTTCATCCTGATTTTCCGAAATATAAATCCCTTTTTTCAGCACCATCAGACAGATGACTTCCGCTCTGAGACCTCGTGAGCCAACTCCTTGGAAATTTCTACCTGCATGAGCTCGACTATTTCATAAAACATATACTTTGCATAAAACACTACGGACGCTATATGGATGATATGATATTTTTTCACGAAGACAGAAAGGTGCTTGAAAATGTGACGGCACAAATTCGCAACTTTCTCACTCAACAGTTATGACTCGAATTACATGAATGAAAAATCGTTCTCAATTCTTGCGAACAGGGGATTCTATTTCTCTGAGCGTACATCAAACCCTGGAGAACTTATATTGGGAATCGAACCAAGAAAAATATGTATGAGTGCATTACAAAACGAGACGAAGAGAAATTTGAGTCACAAATGCAATCGTATTTGGGGCTGATGGGGCATTTTCAGACTGCGAGATTGCAACAAAAAATAGCACGTGTAGTTTGCACGAAGAATTAGTACATTTTATACATAAAATAGGTTTATATATTTTGACACATGAAAAATTCTTCACATTTGATTTTTTGGCTTATGTATCATATTTTTTTCTTCTTCCATAATTTCTATTTTATTTTTTTATAAAAAACATTTGCAAAGGGCGACTTTTTTACTATTATGCCGCCACATATCGTAAAAGTCCGTCTATTTCATGGCTAAAGAAGAGAAAATACTTGCTCAAGGCACTGTACTCGAGTCGCTCCCTAATGGGAGTTATCGCGTGCAGATAACTTCTCTCTCTGGTCAAGACCTCGGCGACAATGGTATGGTCGTCTTTGGCCACGTCTCTGGTCATATGCGTAAATGTAATATCTCGCTCATCAATGGTGACCGTGTAGATATCGAACTTACTCCATATGATCTCGAAAAAGGTCGCATTATTTATCGTCATAACGTCGCACAATCAGTATGAAAGTACGCCCGTCAATAAAAAAACGTGATCCACGAAACGATGTTATCGTTGTTCGTTGGAACAAGAGTCATACCAAGAGGTATGTCCGCATCGTCAATAAGAAAAATCGACGATATAATCAGCGTCAAGGTTAATTCTATTTTTCTCTCAATTTTATGGTACGCATTTCTGGAGTAAATATTCCAAATCACAAGCACCTCTGGGTCGCCCTCACTTCTATTTATGGTGTTGGTCCTACACGCTCAAAGGCTATCCTCAAAGCAGCAAAAATCAAAACAGACCGCAAGGTAGAAACACTCTCTGAAGAAGAGCTCGGTGTTATCCGTGATGAACTCAAGAACTACACACTCGAAGGTGATCTTCGTCGAGAAATCACTGGTAATATCAAGGCTCTCCAGGATATTAACTGCTATCGTGGTGTACGACACAAGAAAAATCTCCCAGTTCGTGGACAACGTACAAAGACAAATGCTCGTACAAAACGCGGTAAAAAAGCAACTGTCGCAAATAAAAAAATCGCTGCTAAATAATACACTTACTTTCTTTTTATGGCTCAAACACTTCGTCGAAATAAAAAAACAAAACGTGTTGTCGAACAAGGCGTCATCTGCGTTTCTGCTCTCTACAACAATACCCACGTCAGCGTCTCTGACACTGAGGGTAATGTGCTCACATGGCACAGTGGTGGGCGTGCAGGATTTAAGGGTGCTCGTGAAGCTACTCCATACGCAGCTACTATGGCTATGGAAAAATGTCTCGAAGAAGCTATCCGTCTCTACGGTCTCAAGCGTGCTCACGTCTCTGTAAAGGGCGTTGGTGCTGGTCGAGACAATGCTCTCCGTGCTATCATCGCTGCTGGCGTTGAGATTGACTCTATCGTTGATGAAACTCCTGTTCCATACAACGGTACAAAGAAAAAGAAAATTCGTAAATTGTAATCCTAAACTAACAATTATTCTATGCGTTATACTGGTCCAAAAAAGAAACTCTGTCGTCGCGAAGGTAAGAACCTCTTCGGAAGTGAGAAATATTCTCTCAACGATTCAAAGCGAAAACTCCTCGGTAAAAATGTCGGACGTATGGGCCTCTACGGTCAACAACTCCGTGCAAAACAAGCTACCAAGCGTATGTTCGGTGTTTCTGAAAAACAATTTTCAAACTACTTCAAAAAGGCATCTCGCATGCACGGCAATACCCTCGAAAACATGCAGAGACTTCTCGAGACTCGTCTCGATGTCGCTGTTCTCAAGGCAAACTTTGCTCGTACTATCATGCAGGCTCGTCAGTTTGTCAGCCACGCTCACTTCATCGTCAATGGTAAGAAGGTAGACATTCCATCATACCAGATTGCTGTTGGTGACGTCATCGAAGTTCGTGAAAAACTCAAAGACACCCCACTTTACCGCACTCTCCAGGCTGAATCAGAGGAATTCCTCAAGAATAATCAGTCAGGAAAAGTTTCAGCAGTAGAATGGATTGATGCCGATCCAAAAGCATTTAAGATCACGATCAAGCGTCTCCCTGAGACTCAAGACTATGATCAGAGTGTTGACATGAAAAAGATTATCGAGTTCTACTCAAAATAGTTCCAAGTAAGTCGTTTCTACTTCTTATCTTCCTCTCCCATGCACATCCTCCATACTATCATCGGCCTACCAAAAGTCACTGAGCATCGTCTTGCTCAGGAGGATTTTTCTCTGGAGTCTGTTTTTGATATCACTCCTCTTCCACGAGGATATGGGATGACACTCGGACATGCGCTCCGACGTTCTATCATCTCGTCTATTCCAGGCACACGTGTTACAGGGGTAAAAATCGAAGGAGTCACACATGAATACACGACTCTTCCAGGTCTCCGTGAGAGCGTTCTCGATATCATGCTCAATCTCAAGAATCTCGTTCTTGAGAAATCTGATACAGGCGTGACATGGATTTCACTCAAGAAAAATAAAGCAGGAAAAGTAACAGCTGCTGACATCAAAACTGGTGGAGGCGTAGAAATCCTCAACAAGGATCTCTATATCACAGAAATCGATCGTGATGGTTTCGAACTCGATATGCAGATCCGTGTAGAAAAAAATGTCGGTTACAAATCTATCGATACACTCAAAAAAGAAGATGATGATGTCATGATTCTCGTCGTTGATGCGAGCTTCTCTCCAGTTCTCAATGTGAGCACAGAGGTAAAAAGCGAGCGTTATGGTGATATGACAGACCTCGATCGTCTCTCTCTCACGATCAAGACAAATGGTTCTATTACTCCAGAAAGTGCTCTCAAATTTGGCGCTCAGATGCTCCGTTCTTACTTTGATATTTTCTGTGATACAGAAGTCGTCATCGAAAGCGAGTTTATGGGTGATGTTCGTTCTCTCCGTGAGAAGGAAAAAAAGGATGCTCAGGCAACTGAACACCGTGAGAATTTCACACACATTGATTTCTTGGGTCTTTCTCCACGCACACTCAATGCTCTCGTGAACGGAAATATCCTCTCAGTTGAACAACTCGAAAAATGCACAGAAGCAAAACTCTCATCTATCAAAGGCTTTGGTAAAAAAGCTATGGATGAAGTACGTGCTGCGCTTGCAACTCAAAACAAAAAACTTCTTGGAGATGACTAGACCTCATATATCACTTACACTTTTCAATTAATTTCCCTTTATGCGACACCGTTCCAAAAAACATCTGAAGCTCAACTGACGTGACGTCAATCACCGTGATGCAGTTCTTCGTAACTTGGCTTCTAGCCTCTTCGTTCATGGTAAAGTAGCAACAACACAAAAACGTGCACGTGCTGTAACACCTCTTGTTCATAGCCTCATCCGTGTTGCACAAGAAAAAGACACGATGAATACTATCCGTGCCCTGAATGCATCACTCTACACAGAATCTGCTTCTCGTGCAGCGATTGATTTTGCTAAAAATACAAAGAAGACTTCTGGTTTCACTCGTGTTACTCCTCTCAAGTACCGCGTTGGTGATGCAAGTCTCCTTGTTACTCTCGAACTTGTTGCTTAATACCCCACTGTATCACACTATGAAAACACTTTTTCCAAACAACGTAGAACGCAAATGGTACCTCATTGATGCGAACGGGCTCACACTCGGTCGTCTCGCTACGGTCGTTGCTCAGAAACTCTCTGGCAAAACAAAGCCTACCTATTCAGCGCATATTGATGGTGGTGATTATGTCATCGTCACCAATATCGATAAGATCAAAACAACTGGTCGTAAGGAATCTCAGAAGGAATACCACACACACTCTCAGTACATGGGCGGTCTCAAGACAACAACACTCGGAGAACTCCGTACAAAGAAACCATTTGAACCTCTCAAGCTCGCCGTCGCTGGAATGCTTCCTAAGAATAGCCACCGTGATGCCATGCTTGGTCGCATGAAACAATTTCAAGGAACTGAACATAGCCACGAGGCACAAACTCCTGAAATCCTTACTCTCTCATAATACCTCTGTCTTTTTATGAAATATACTTACGCTATTGGCCGACGAAAAACAGCAACTGCTCAGGTTCGACTCTTCTCTGGAAAGGGTGAATCTGAAGTAAATGGTCGTCCACTCAACGAATACGTCACTCGTGATGATCTCCTCTCTGTTGTTCATGCACCTATCAAAGCTGCTGGAAATGGTGACTATCATTTCTCTGTGAAAGTTGAGGGATCAGGAGAGAGCGCTCAGGCTCAGGCTATTGCTCACGGTATCGCTCGTGCATTAGTTGAGGTTGATGAAGCATTCAAGGGTGCACTTCGTGAACAAGGTCTCCTCACACGTGATGCTCGCAAGGTAGAACGTAAGAAACCAGGTCTTCACAAAGCACGTAAACGTATCCAATGGTCTAAACGTTAATCATCTCAATTCAAAATCAAAGAAACTATGCCTACAATTCAACAACTCATCCGAAAACCTCGAGTGACAAAGCTCCGCAAGAGCAAGTCTCCTGCGCTTATGCAAAGCCGTAACAATCTTGAGCGTATCGATATCCCTCTCGCATCTCCACAAAAGCGTGGTGTATGTACGAAGGTTTACACTATGACACCAAAGAAGCCTAACTCGGCTCTTCGTAAAGTCGCAAAAGTGCGTCTCACTAATGGGTACGAAGTTATCGCTTATATCGGTGGTGAAGGTCATAACCTCCAAGAACACTCAGTCGTGATGATTCGTGGTGGTCGTGTAAAAGACCTCCCGGGTGTACGTTACCATATCGTTCGTGGTGTATTGGATACACAGTGAGTTGCTGATCGTAAACAATCACGCAGTCAGTATGGTGCTAAACGTCCTAAAAAATAATATTTCTCCTTATGATACTCACACAGAAACAAAAGTTTATTAACTATATTATGCAGGGCGGCAAGAAGCATCTTGCTCGTAATCTCCTTGATGATGCATTTACTATCATCAAAGAACGTGGAAACAAAGATCCAGAAGCTATCATGGAAAAAGCATTTGAAAATGTCATGCCACGTGTAGAAGTACGTCCAAAACGTATCGGTGGTGCTATCTTCCAAGTACCTGGTGATGTCCTTCCAAAGCGTCAGTTTTTCCTCGCTTCAAAGTGGATCAAAGAATCTGCACAAGGCAAAAAGGGAACACCATTCGCAGAAGCTCTCGCAACAGAATTTATCGAAGCATCACAGGAAACTGGTAATGCATTTAAGAAGAAACTCGATGTCTACAAGAATGCTGAAGCAAACAAAGTGAATGCTCGTTTCGCTCGTACAGCAAATAGTAATCAGAACAATTAATTCGCTCATTTTTCATTTTTCATTTAACAGTATATGGCTCATAAGAAAGCTCTCTCCTCAACCAAAAACGGTCGCGACTCACAAGCAAAGCGTCGTGGCGTGAAGGTCTATGCAGGAACACCAGTAATTGCTGGTAATATCATCGTTCGTCAGAAAGGAAACAAGATCTTCCCAGGTGTTGGTGTTATCCAAGGAAAAGATTTCACACTCCAGGCTGTGGTTGATGGTGTCGTCCGATTCTATGAAAAGGGTCGTACACGTTTTGATGGAAAAACAGTTCGATCAACCTACGTTACTGTTGATACAGTGACGAAGTAATAGCAACGTAATTTTACAAAAAAACAATGGCCCTCACAAGGGTCATTGTTTGTATTTTAGGGGAAAATATATATCGTGAAGAGAAAGTCTATGCTCAAATTTCTTTTTCGTACTTCTTGGCATCATATCAGTCGTATGCCGTATGCCTCTCTCTGAGTCATATTTGGTTTTTCTGTGCTTTTGACGACGCTCTTGATAGGTGTTACGATGATTCGTTTTCTCACACAAGAGCGTGTGAATCTCGAGAGTCAGTTTACCTATCCACTTGCTCTGAATCCGCTCTATACTTTTGAGAGTCAGCGTACACGTGATTTTGCAGACAGTTTGAAAACAGCAGGTCTCCAAAAACCCCTCGAATACATCACTCGAGAACAGGCACTTGATCGTGAGATCCAACGCAATCCAGGCATTACAAGTGTCCTTGCTGGAGAAAATCCACTCCCAGATATCATCATCATACCTCTTCAAGGCATGAATACAGATATACTCTGGACACGCATACAGGAGTTCCGAGATCTCTTTGAATCAGACACAGAAGTGACAAGCCTCAGGGCTCGTTTAGAGCGTTTTGATAGATCGCTCGCTGATATACGGCAGATATGGACTGTATTGCTTGTTTTTATTGGTCTTACATTGATTCTGATGTGTATGGTGCTGGTAGCAGTACTCAGATATCATCTCCGACTCTTCCAGGACGAGAGAATAGTGGGGAGACTGGTTGGTGCTGATCCTGTTTTTATCTGGTGACCACATGGTATCACAGCAGGATTTTATATCATCGTCAGTAGTATCTGTGCGTTTGCTTTATTTCAGGCGTTTCAATACTTTTTTTAGGAGGCTTTTGTGTTTGACAAGAAAATAGGTTACCCCGACACAGAGGATGACGAGAGTAATGCCTGTGATATACTGTTTGATGAGATGTGTATTATCACCGATAAAGTATCCCAGTATAATCAGGATAGTGAGCCAAATTGCAGAACCACTCAGAGAGAGAAAAATAAAGCGTAAATAGGGCATATGTGCCATACCAGCAGGAATAGATATAATTTGTCTGATAACAGGCACGAGACGCCCAAAAAAGGTATAGAAAGAAGCATCTTTTTGAAACAGCCGTTGAGCTTCATGATAGGATGATTTTTTGATGCCAAAATATTTACCATATTTTTCTATAAACGTATCTCCAATAAAGTATCCGATATAATAATTCACTGTTGTTCCTATAAAAACACCAGCCAGAGCGACACATAAACCGATAAAAGGATTCATTGTTCCGTGCGCACTCTGAATACCAACTGCGAGCATCGGTATTTCAGAGGGGAAGGGGATCACAGAAGCCTCTATTGCCATCATGATAAAGACGGCCCAATAATCAATCGTCTGGAAAAGATGGAGGATGTATCCATAAAAAGCTTCAAGCATGTGAGGAAAGTTAATTTTTAGCGACTATTTTTACGAGTTTCTGTACACCATCTGGTATGACATCGACTTCATAGACGATGATCTCATACGTGCCTGGTTGTTTGAACTTGAATCCCCCAGTAAATTTGTGCACACCTTTGTCACTCGCCGTGAAAGTATAGGCTTGCTGTGTATTTGGGAAAATAACATCTGATTCGAGATTATTGGTATCGAAGTAGATAGTCCCAAGGTAATTCGTGAGAATTTGCCCCGCGCTGTTAACCGCAGATACAGTAAAGTCAAACGGTGTATTGATTTTAACTTCTGACGCAGTACTGATGATGAAATCTGCGAGCTGTGTAGCATTCTGATTGGTCACCGTGCTCACATATCCATCTGTCGCAGTAATGGTAATAGTTTTTGTGATATCGAGACCACTTTCTATTTCGTAGATATCTATCTCGTATGTTCCAGCCTGTTTGAGTATGACATTTTTGAAGGTCATAACTCACTTGTCAGCTGCAGAGAAAGTATAGCCCTCATCATTGATGCCAAGAGAGAAATTGCTGTAGCTTCACTGGAGAAGATCGAAGTAGATTGGTCCGGCATAGTTCGTAATTACTTTACCATCTTTATCGAGGGCTTTGACGACGATATCAAATGGTGTATTTGCTTTTACTTCTTTTGGAGCTGTGATGGCAAATGAATTGAGTGTACCAGTAGTGGTGGTTGGTGTTGTCGTTGGAAGTGTAGTAGTTGGTGTTGTCTTTCCGGGAAGGGTAATAGTGATACCCTGTTGTCCTTCTTCTTCTGGGGCAGAGGTAAGTGGTGGAGCCGTAGTTGTATTTTTGTCAGTAATATACTCCATTTTCGTTCCTGCAAAACGCATGTTGTAGATCATACCAAAGACATCGATACGAGTCGCAAACATGTCTGGTCCAAAGTTATGAGACGAAGAAATAATATGATATTGGAGCGCTCACTCAAGAATATCTACTTCCCACTGAGGCATATCAGCAGGATAGGCTGACCGATCAACATTTTTTGCATAAGGAATCTTGCCTGCACGCATGACAATAGCGAGAGCTTCTATACGAGAGATAGGTGTTTTTGGTCGAGCGAGATCGTTGGTACGAGAGATGATATTGTAGTCTGATGCAGTCTCTATTGCTCGACAAATCCAGTTATTGAGACGATCATATTGCACGTCTCGGAAATAGTTTCTACAGAAATATTTCTCAGGAAGAGCTATATCTGCGACTCTCAGTGCTACTCCGACAGCTTCAGCACGAGTAATAGTATCACCGAGTCTGTAGGCTGTCGTCGTTTTTTGTTCGACGATGATATCGTAGCTCGCGAGTGTATCAGCTATGGTGACTTCGAGTGGTGTCGGCGCAGCACTGACGATACTTGAGATAAATAGGAGAGAGAGGATATATTTTTTCATAGCTCTAGAGTGAAAAATAATGAGCGACACGGACTGGAATATCATGAGCAAAACGGAGATACTTTTTCCCATGAGGTAAGAGAGAAAGTATATGTACGATTCACCATCCAAGGAGGAAACCGACGATGATATCTCCTGGATAATGTATACCAGCAATAATACGAGTGAGACAGGTGATGAAACCAAGTATGAAAAAGAGGAGGGTCACACGTGGTCGTGCGAGGAGGGTATGGAGTGCCCACCAAGAAGCGCCCCAGAACATAGCATGACCAGAAGGAAATGAGTTATCTGGAAGATGGTCTATGAGAGGAGGAAGGCTTGATACGCTCTCTGGTCGTGGCCTGAGAGGGAGGAGATGGTTGATAATCCAATAGAGGATGAAAGCACTCATAACATGCCAAAAAAGATCGAGCGCAACGTGTTTTGGTCCATTATTTTTGACAGAAATACCGTAGAGCCAGAGTCCCACGAGGAATACTCCAAAGAGTATTGGTTCGAGATCAGAGAAGAAGAGTATACCTCTCTGAAACCATACTGAATCAAATGAAAAGATGGTTCGTACAAATTCGAGAGCAGAGGTGTCGAGAGCCTGAAGAGAAGCAAGCATAAGAAAAGATAGACTGAGTATAGTCTACTCTCTTATTTTTTCGAGTGATTGTGGTTGCATTTTGGCTGTTCGATGTCTGGTACCGGATCGAGACCTCCTTTTGACCATGGATTGCATCGGAGTATACGCCAGAGAGTGAGTCTCGTAGCACGGAAAAATCAGAACTTTTCGTAGCACTCTCGTCCATACATACTGCACGTCGGATAATAGCGACAATGGCTCTTTCCGAGGGCTTTTGCCCAGACGCTATGATCAGGGGAGAGAAGGAGCTGGTAGAAACGAATAAATACTAAAGCAATTTTATTCATTTATTGATTGTACTTTTGTTACCAAAAGTACCAAAAGTATTTAGGGGAACCAAAACTCGCTATAAGCCAGGTTCTTCAATGCTCTGTATTCATCCCGCTCAAACAGTCTACGATATACCATTCAAGGTATATCTCCGCCCTAAAAACCTATTTCTTTTTTTCTTGTCATCTTTTCATGTAGCCAGTTATCAAAAGTAAAATTCAGAATGGCCACACATATAAAATCCAATCTGCTCCTCAAAACTCAACTATTGGTACAATAAGTTTTAATAAAAATGCGTCGATGGACTCTTTAATTTGAGGAAAAGAATAATGGTCAAGAACAATATACACAAGGCTAAATATCGCATGAAGAAAAGTGCTAATAGTAATTGTAATAAAAGGTACAAATATGATAAGCCATCCCCACCACACTAATTTTTGTCACCTAGTTTTCTCTTTTTTAATTGTTTTAGTACCCATAGTTAAAGTTGATAATTGTAAGTGTGACTTTTTTATTTTAGAAGAGGAGACCTAAATCACAAATAAAAAATCCCCATTTTCGCGGGGATTTTTTATTTGATTTGAATTTTTACTTCACGAAATTCACGACATCAGCGAAGATGCTTGGATTTGAGATAGCGAGATTTGAGAGGACTTTTCGGTTCAGTTTCACGTGTTTCATGTACATGCTGTTGATGAAACGAGAATAAGTAAGTCCGAGAGGACGAACTGCAGCATTGAGACGGATAGTCCAGAGCTTGCGGAAATCACGTTTCTTTCGACGACGATCTTTGTAGGCGTTGAGACCTGCTTTCATCGTTGCGATTTTTGCGTGCTTAAATGCGCTTGATCGTACACCTCGGTACCCTTTTGCGAGGGCGAGGACTTTCTTATGACGTTTCTTCGTCATGATGCTTCGTTTGACGCGTACCATACTATAATTTTAAATAAGTGAGGGGATTATAACTATTTTTTGAAAGAGTCCAGACAATTTGCAACTATTTTTTCTTTGGTGCAGATTTCTTTGCTGTTGCCTTTGCAGGAGCTTTTTTCGGAGCTGCAACTTTTTTTGTCTTTGGAGCACTTACTTGTTTCGCAGCAGTTTTGATAACTGGAGCGCGGCGAGGAGCTTTGATGATTTTACCATCAGCAGTTTTTTGAACAAGGTTCTTTTTTGCTGTAGGAGTGCGGAGACCAGCAACCTGGTGCCCCCATTTCATCTTACGTTCATTGGCAACGTGAGTTGCAAGACCGTATTTGCCTTTGCCTTTTGATTTTTGAGATTTATTCTGGAGGAGATGTCGTTTACCGATTTTAGCGGTTCGGAATTTACCAGTAGCGGTAACTTTTACACGCTTTTGGCTTCCTGAGTGGGTTTTTGCTTTCATGATGAAGGAGTTAAGGGATGAAGCTGAATATTGAATCGACGACCCATGAATTTGATGGGACCATCGATGCGATAGATCTTGGCGATGCTATCGACGAATGACTGGAGCTTGGTACGAGCCATGTCTTGAAAGCGCATTTCTCGTCCTCGCAGAGGTAGTTCAATTCTAAGAATGTGCCCCTCTTTTGCAAACTTTTCTGCTTGGTTACGGCGTATCTCCATGTCATGTTCGCCGATGGCGTAACTGAGTCGGAGAGTTTTGAGTTCCGTTTTCTTTGCAGTAGCTTGGTTTTTCTTCTTGTTTTTCTTCTCGATGAAGAGTTGTTTCTGCCAGTCAATAATCTTGGCAATGACGACTCCATCACGCACAGCCATTTCTACGAGGTCGAGTTCCTGTTCGCGGGCCATGTTGAGTGCTTCACTCAGAGGCATGACGCCAAATTGTTCTCCTGATTCGGAGATAACCTGAACGCGAGAGGCGACGATTTGCTCGTTGATTCGTTTCTTTGGAGGTTGCATTGATTACTTTGAAGAAAGTTTGGCAAGCATGCCGGCAAAGCGAGATTTTTTTCTCGCAGCGTTGTTTTTGTGTATGAGGTTTTTCTTAGCGAGAGTGTCGATGATCTTCTGAAGTTTTGGAAATGCTTCAGTAGCTTCTTTGACTTTCTCACCAGCAATGAAACGTTCGAAAGCAACACGAGCTTCACGGAAGAGATCACGGAAGCGATCATTTCGGAGACGACGTGTAGCATTTTGTCGGAGTTGTTTCTTTGCAGACTTGAGGATAGGCATAGGGAACTTATTATTACAGGGAAAAATAAAATGTTCAGCCTGGTAATTCTTTGCATTATTTCGAACTACTTCGGAGAATGGAGTAGCACAAAAAAGAAAATCTCTTTTGAACCAACATCACAAAAAGCCAGGAGACACTCTGTCTTTTCTTGTTCGCTATCTTATAGAAAGCATTTTTTTGTCAAGAATTTCATTTTATAATCTTTGCATATACTAAGTCGCAATGAAATGGTTCGATTCGCTTTTTTCTGATAAAAAAACACACACCTCTCTGTCGAAAGGCGATAGTGTAGCAGGAAATACATCAAAAACGAGTTATAAGGATATACGAAAACGTCATCCAGTGATCTCACTCACGCGAGATATTTTTGATACTAGAAGAAAATACACTCCGTTTTCATTTCGTCGAAATATCGAATATTTCTGTGAAGCATTTCCAAAATATATCTCCAGTCTCACGCGACGTCACTGGTGTTTGATTTTTCTGCTCCTGGTTCTGACGTACAGCGTTTATGCTGTTGGGTTTATTATTCGTACAGAAAGGAATATCGAAGCCCTCCGTGATAATCCAGGATCACTTATGACACACGAATGACTGATGCGTCTTCGTGCGATGCGGGGGGATTACCAGATACTTGCACCACTTATCCAGAATCCATTTATCCCCGTGGAGCCTCTTTCGACCTACGGAAAGGCACTTAATAGAATTTACGGTATTGTCATGGGTATGGATATCCTACAAGACGCAGAAACTCAACTCATGCAGTGGAAGGAGGCTTCGAATACAACGAGCATTTTTCCTATCGTTGATATGGTATTTTCTTGGATAGGGGATATTGATGATGATGTCCAATCTGTGTTTGCGATGATTGGTTCGCAAGGTGATATGGATGTAGCGTTAGTACAGAATTTTTGGATAAATATTCAGAAATATCGAGACACATGGTATACGATTCTCGGTAAAAAATGACCAACCCGTATCCTCCTTCTCAATCAAAATAGTGATGAACTCCGTGCTGGTGGAGGATTTCCGGGGACGGCATTTATCATCGAATTCAATGCAGGACAGATGACCCGTTTTCAATTTTATGATATCTATGCCCTCGATTGGAACTTGCGCGGATATCGTCCTTCGCCTGAAGGAATCAATAGATTTCGCTCAATTGATTATCCTGGTAAATCGGTCGAGTTTGAGATACGAGATGCGAATTATTATCCGCGGTTTCGAGATAGTGCCGTGAAACTCAATGAGCTCGCTCAAGAGGCTGGCATTGGTAAAATCGATCTTGTTATTGGTATCAATCAGAAACTCCTCGAGGATATCGTCCGTCTGGTTGAGCCAATCCATATAACATGAGTTCCTGTTGCTATTGATCATAAAAATGTCACATTGGTTCTCTCTATGCTTGTCGAAGGCAAAAAGACGCTCGCTGGTACACCAAAATGAACCGTAAAAATCCTGTCAGATACGCTCCTTTCAGAGCTCCACAAACAAGGAAAGCAACAGCAAGCAGCGTTCGTATTCGCTTCTCACGTCTACAACGGTGAATTCGTCGCTGGCTCCAGAAGAGCCGATGTCCAACAAGCGCTCGATGGTTTGGGTATATTTGATCGATGGCAGTGGGAAAAGGGGGACTGGGTGTATCCTATTTTTACCTCTATTTCTCGTAATAAGTCAGATAGACTCATGGAGCGAACATTTGAAATCAATCATACTGATCGTTGTGAGCGTACACTCACTCTCAGACAAAAGCATTGGTTCGATCTGGTCGAAGCTTCTCGTATAAGGAGTCTCGCTCAAGAACTCGGGCTCGCAGATAAAATCAAAACTCTCTTACCAGTTCAGGGCGGAGGTGATAACGTCCAATACCTTCGATTCATCCTCCCGCCAGGGACAAAACTCCTACCAAAATCTGACCCTGATTTTAGTATTGCTGATTCGAACAGTATCTTCACAACCATTGATGGTTATGAGACAACGAGTCCTGGGACAACCCGCAGTATGATTCTTCGGTATGCTCTTCCAGAGGGATATTGTGATGCTCGAACAGAATTTTTCAAACAACCAGGACTCAGAAATACCCGTGTGGTTATCCAGAAACAAGGAGTGAATGTTTATCAAAAATTTTACGAGTAAATATGTTTCAATTTCAATATTTCTACATCCCAAAAACTCTCTCTCGTGAGTATTGTACACGAGCACTTCAGGCTCTTGAGAAAACCGTGAAAAAACCACAGCAAGGAATTATTAATCTGATAGTTATTACGCCTGACGAAATGGCTCAAATGAACAAGCAATTTCGAGGAAAAGAAGGTCCGACAGATATCCTCACATTCTCATACTATTCACCTGAACTCACTTCGTCTGATATTGCAGGAGAGATATACCTCTGTCTCGAGAAAATAAAACTCTATGCCGAGGAAGCTGGAAAGACCTACAAAGAACAACTCGAATACATCATTATTCATGGATTGACGCACCTGATGGGGTACGATCACGAGGATGATGCTGATTGGCAGGAGATGGAGAAAGTAGAGAAAAAAATTCAATCACTTCTGAAATAATAAAAACTCCTCGAAATTCGAGGAGTTTTTATGATAAATAGACGTTTTATCGTATCTCGTATTTGAGAGAGACAGTGATATTGATATCCTGTGATCCAGCTTCGAT
>CAZRUI010000020.1:15048-16214 GCA_964603225.1 uncultured Candidatus Peribacteria bacterium
TGATATCTTTTTTATCGATACCCTGTTTGGTAGTAAAATCGATAGCAGCATTCATTTTTTCTGCATTTTCTGTCTGGAGAGCAGCGAGGTCTGTATCACCTTCAGTGATGACTTCAAAAGAAAATCCAGCGACATCTGGCACACCCACAGCCTTACCATCACCAGAGACTGTGAAACTACGGAAATTCGACGGTTCACTTGATCGATCATAGGTTTGTGTCACGAGAAAACCGAGATAGAGAGCACCGATGAGGCTCACGATCAGTGCGAGGCCGAGGAGGTTTTTAATAAAAGAATACATAGAGAAAAATAAAAGAATAAAACTGTCCACCAGTATAGACGTATTTCTGTCACATAAAGTGACAAAAAAGGAAAATACCTAGACTCGAACTCAAATTATCTCTTCTCTATTATCTCAACCACTTTTTCTCGTGAGGTGTGTCCATGGAGTATATGTATGTGAGACTTTGGGACATTAAAAAAATCTGCGAGCGCTTCAATGAGTCCTCTGTTTGCTTCACCATCAACTGGTTTTTCACGAATCTTCACGACGAGTGTTTTTTCAGAAAAGAGATTTTCTACCCATTCGATAGATTCTTTTCGGCTTCCTGGTTTGACGTGAACAGTGATTCTCATTATTGTTTCGCCCATTTTACGCCAGCGTAGACAAATGGTGTTGCAAATATACTCATGCAGCATCGGAAGACCCAGTAAGGGAGGATGACTCCCCACATAAAGGCGTGATTACCAGCCCAGAATGATTCAGCTCCAGGAACATACATAGCCAGATACACAAAGAGGGCTCCATCGATGCCCTGAGCGATAAAATTGGAGAGATTGGTTGAGATCCAGAGTCACTTGTTTTTGAGCTTATCACGGAGCCGACAGAAGATGATGACATCGAGAATATCTGAGACGGCAAATGCCGTGATACTCGCAAGAGAAAAACGAAGTGTCTGACCAAATATCGTATCAAACGCTGCTTCTTTGTCTACGAAAATCATACTCGCAGGGAGCATCGTCGTGATCCATGAGAAGAATGCGAGACCAGCAATAGAAACGAGGGAAATACGATAGACGCTTCGCGCTGTTTTGTATCCCCATACTTGCGCTATCACGTCATTGATAGAGTAGATAAAGGGGATAAAAAATATCGCCATTGAGAC
>CAZRUI010000021.1:0-15686 GCA_964603225.1 uncultured Candidatus Peribacteria bacterium
GCGTTTCGTGAATTTGAACGCCCCTGTGTGAAGGAGTAATCGTGTAATGGCTCGTCGTGGTCCCAAGCCGTCCCCCGCTGCGGCGCCCCGCGTCCCGCTGTCCTGTGTTGCCCCGCGGTCCCTGCCCGCGGCGTTGCGCAAGCGGTACGTGGCGCTGGCGTCGGAGCTGACCGCGGAGGGCTACGCCTGCCAGTGCGACTGGCGAACCGTCGCCATGGTTGTGAAAATCGAGGCGCACGCCGAACGGCTCGAAGAGGAGGTCGGCAGGCTCGACGAATTCGTGCTGCACACCGACAAGGGCGCCAAGGTTAATCCGTTACTCACGGAGCTGCGCGGGACGCGGGCGCAGCTGGCCAGCCTGTACGGGCTGCTCTTCCTCCAGCCCAAGGCGCGGGCGACGAGTCGGGTCAGCCCGGAGCGGATGCGCGGCGCCGGCACCGACGAGCTAGGGGAGTTCTTGCAATCCTGACCCTCGACGCGAAGACCGAGCGGTGGGTGAGGTCGGCCGCCGACGAGAAGGCGGTCGAGGAGGGCTGCACGTTCAGCCTCTCCGCGGCGAGCCGGGTCAAGGACTTCTTCGGTCGCTTTCTGCGGCACAGCAAGGGGCAGTGGGCGGGCCAGCCGTTCGAGTTGTTGCCGTGGCAGTGGGACGACCTGATCGCCCCGCTGTTCGGCTGGCTGAGGCCGGACGGCACGCGGCGGTTTCGCGCGGCCTACGTCGAGATCGCCAAGAAGAACGGCAAGTCGAGTCTGGCGTCGGCCATCGGCCTGTACCTGCTGGCCGGCGACCGCGAGGCTGGGGCCGAGGTGTACTCGGTCGCCGCCGACCGCGACCAGGCCGGCATCGTCCACGGCGAGGCGGTGCGCATGGTCGAGGCCAGCCCCGCCCTGCTCAAGCACCTGGTCGTCAATTACTCGACGAAGAACATTACCTTCCCGGCGTCGAAGTCCTGGTACAAGGCGCTGTCGAGCGAGGCTGGGACCAAGGAAGGTCTCAACGCCCACGGCCTCATCATCGACGAGCTGCACGCATGGCCGGGGCGTGGGCTGTGGGACGCCCTGCGCTACGCCGGCCGGGCACGCCGGCAGCCGCTGCGTTTCGCCATCACCACGGCCGGCGACGACCCCCACTCGATCTGCCGCGAGCAGCACGACTACGCGAAGGCCGTGCTTAAGGGCGAGGTGCTGGATACCCGCTTATTCGCTTACATCAGGGCCGCCCGGCAGACCGCCGAGGGCGACGCCGTTGACGACGACTGGCGCGACCCCGAGGCGTGGCGAAGGGCCAACCCGTCGATGGGCGCGACCATCCGCGAGGACGACTTCGCCGCCGACGTCGCGGAGGCCGAGCGCAGCCCGACCACGCAGGCGACGTTCAAGAGGTACTCGCTCAACGTCTGGTCAACGTCCACCTCGCCCTGGCTGCGGCCCGAGGACTGGGCGGCCTGCCGGTCGGCCGGCGACGACCTGTCCGGGCGGGAGTGTTACGGCGGGCTGGACCTGGCCAGGACCAGGGACATGACGGCTCTGGCATTGTTGTTCCCCGACGGCGAGGGCGGCTTCGACCTGCGGGCGTGGTTCTGGCTGCCGGCGGCCCGCGCCACCGAACCCGGCGCCCCGGCGCAGTACCGCGTCTGGGCCGAGCAGGGGTTTCTGGAGCTGACCCCCGGCGAGGTCTGCGATTACTCGTTCGTCAAGCGGCGGCTGGTCGAGCTGTCGCATACCTACGCGATCCGCGAAATCGCCTACGACCCGTACAACGCCGAGCAGCTGACCCAGGAGGTCGAGGCAGAGACGGGGGTGACGCGGGTCTCGTTCGGCCAGACGGTGGCCAACTACGCCGGCCCGACGGCCGAGTTCGAGCGGCTGGTCCTGGCGCGGGGGCTGCGGCACGACGGCCACCCGATCCTCGCCTGGCAGGCCGGGCACGTTCAGGTGCGCACGGACGCCAACAACAACAAGCGGCCGGTCAAGCCGCGGCCGATCGACCCGAGGAAGATCGACGGCGTCGTGGCGGCGGTGATGGCGCTGGCAAGGGCCGGGCTGGCGCCGGCCGCCGGAACAGGGGGGATCGACTTTTGGGACTGATCTCCTACGTCCGCTCCAAGCTGACCGCCTGGTCCCGCCCGGTGTCGCAGACGCCCGGCGTGCTCTGGGGGCCGTCGTCGGGCGCCGGCGTCGAGGTGGACGCCGACCGGGCCATGTCGCTGTCCGCCGTCTTCGCCGCCGTCGCCCTGCTCAGTCGCGTCGTCGGCTCGCTGCCCCTCGCCGTCTACCGCCGCGAGGGCCGCGCCAAGGAGCACGCCGTCACGCACCCGGCCTACCGCCTGCTGCACACCAGCCCCAACCCCGAGATGACGGCCAGCTCCTTCCGCCGCGCGCTCGAGTGGAACCGCCTTCTCGGCGGCTGCGCCTACGCCGAAGTGCAGTGGGCCGGCAACGGCAAGCCGCTGGCCCTCTGGCCGGTCGAATACTGGCGGGTCAAGCCGCAGTGGGGCGAGGACTACCAGCTGCGCTACCTGATCGACGGGCAGCGGCTGGTCGAGGGCGAGGACGTGCTCGCCGTGCCGCTGATCAGCGGGGACGGGGTCGTCGGCAAGTCGTTTTTGGATTACGCGGTCGAGTCGATCGGCCTGGGGATCGCCGCGCAGGAGTGCGCCGCCAAGCTGTTCGGCAACGGGGCGCGCCCCGGCGGTGTGCTCAGCCACCCGCAGGTAGTCCCCGAGAAGGCCAGGGGCGAGATGAAGCGGTCGTGGGAGGAGCGGCACGGCGGGCCGGGCAACGCCGGCCGCACGGCCATCCTCTGGGGCGGCTGGACCTACACCCCCGGCGACGGCACCTTCGCCCCCGAGCAGGCGCAACTGCTCGAAACGCGGCGGTTCACCACCGAGGAGGTGGCCCGGTGGCTCGGCGTGCCGCCGCACCTGTTAAGGGATCTCGCAAGGGCTACATTTTCCAACATCGAGCAACAAAATCTGGACTTCCTGGCTTACTCGCTCGGCCCCACCTTGACGGACTACGAGCAGGAGTACGACCGCAAGCTGCTCAGCCCGCCCGACGTCTACTCGAAGCACAACGTGACGGGGCTGCTCCGCGGCGACGCGGCGGCGCGGTCGAGCTACTACACGCAGCTCTTTCAGATCGGCGTGCTGTCGGTAAACGACATCAGGGATCTGGAGGACCGCAATCCCGTCGAGGGCGGCGACGTCCACTTCGTGCCGCTGGCCCTCGCCCCGCTGCCGCAGGTCGCCTTCCCGCCGCCCGCCGTGGCCCCGACGCCGCCCCCTCCCGCAGCCGCACCGGCCCCCACGCCGGCCCCGGCCCCCGCCCCGTCGCCCGACGGGCAGGCGCCGGCCCTCCGCGGCCTGCTCGCGGCGACCCTGGGGCGGCTGGCGCGGGTCGAGGCCAACGCCGCCCGGCGTGCGGCCGAGAAGCCGGGTCGGTTCCTGGCCTGGCTCGACGAGTTTACCCCGCAGCACCAGGCCCGGCTGTCCGCGGCGCTGGCGCCGGGGCTGGGCGACGCCGCCGCCGGGGCCGCGGAGCGATGGTGCGGGGAGTCGCGTACCCGACTACTGGAGGTGGCCGGCTCGGCGACGCCCGCGGCGTTCGCCGCGGCGGTGGAACGGGAGCTGGGGGCGTGGTCGGGCCGCGTCAACGAGGCGGTCGAGCAGGCGATGGGGGGTCTACGATGCCGCGAGTAATGACCGAACTGCCGCAGCGGCAGCGGGTCCGGCTGTCCGCCGGGCCGGTCGGGGTGGACCGGGGCCGCAAGCTGATCCGCGGCATGGTGGTGGCCCAGTTGGGACCCTTCAAATCGGAGGGCCGGGGCGAGTTCGACGAGCAGGCGCTGCGCCAGATCGTCGAGCTGTGGCCCAAGGCGGGTCTCAAGAGTCGCTTTTCGCACCCCAACGAGTCGAGCGACGGGCTGGGCAAGTTCCTGGGGCGTGCCCACGCCCCGCGGCTGGCCACGGCCCACGCCGTCGGGCCGGACGGCTCGCGGGTGGAGGTGGCGGCGGTGCGGGCCGACCTGCACCTGGACCCCAGCGCGTTCAAGACGCCCAGCGGCAACCTCGGGCAGTACGTGCTCGACCTGGCCGAGAGCGACCCCGGCGCGATCAGCTCCAGCCTGGTGCTCAACCGCTCCGAGGAGCACCGGCTGAACGCCGACGGGACGCCGCAACTGTCCGCCGACGGGCAGCCGCTGCCGCCCCTGTGGCGGGTCAAGCGGCTGTACGCCACGGACGTGGTGGACGAGGGCGACGCGGTGGACGACCTGCTCGGCGCCGCGGCGCTGGAGGGGCTGCGCTACACCAGGGACTACCTCGCCGCCGGCGAGGCGGTCCTCAGCAAGCTGTTCGCGGGCCAGACCCGCAACGTGGTCAAGGCGCGGTGCCTGGCCTACCTCGAACGATACCTGGATCGACGATACGGGGGATCTCAGATGAGCTACTATCAGTTGGGCGCGTCGTTGGGCGGGGTCTTGGACAGCTACATCAACGCCGCGGCCAGCGACGAGCGGCCGCGCGAGGTGATCCTCGGCCAGATGGCCGAGAGCAGCGGCAAGCCGGTCGAGGAGGTCAACGCGATCGTCATGGGCGAGTCCGACGCCGTGGACACGCCGACGCTGCAGGCCTTCGCCACGGTGCTCGGCTGCCCGCTGGGCGAGCTGGTGACGGCGGCCGAGGCCGACGGCATCGACCTGGGCGGTGCCCCGGAAGCCCCGGCGGAAGCCCCGGCCGAGGCGCCGGCCCCGGAAGCCCCGGCGCCGATGTCGCGCAAGACCGGCCCGCTGCGCCGCCGGCTGCAGGGGCAGGAGCGGCGGCTGGCTTGACGCGGCGCGCCGCCGTGGTATAGTATTCGCGTACTCAAAACACGACTCTCAGTGTCATCACGCACGCCGTTGCGGGCGCGATCACTGGCCGACGGAGACGATCCGTCGCCGGGGACCGCAGCCGCAACGGCGTTCCCGTTCCCGGCGACCCCACCGGGAGCAAGCGATGGCTCTGAAAGACCTGTACAACGGCTATTACAAGGCGGTCCACGACGCCCGCGCGGTCCTCGACCGGGCCGACCGCGAGCGCCGCGACCTGACCGCCGACGAGTCGGCGCAGTACGACCGCATCGACGCCGAGATCGAGCGGCTAGGCCGCGAGATCGAGCGGGACGCGAAGCCCCGGCCGGCGCTGCCGGCCCGCGTCGCCGCCCCGGCCGAGAACGGCAAGGCGCTGGAGGTGGTCTACCCCGGCGTGCGGCTCGGCCACGCCGCCGGCCGCCCGGAGCGGCGCACCGTGGTCCGCCCCGGCAGCCCCGAGGCGCTGCGGCACGGCGACGCCTACCGCAAAGCCTACCTGAATTATCTCCAGACCGGCCGCCAGCAGCTCGGGCTGCAGGTCTCCAAGGATCCCAAGGGCGGCTACCTGGCCCCCACCCAGTTCGTCGCGGACCTGATCAAGTTCCTCGACGACGCCGTGGTCATGCGACAGGTGGCCAACGTGCTGCCGCCGCTGGGCGACGCCGTGAGCCTGGGCGTGCCGACCTGGGACACCGACCCCAACGACGCCGACTGGACCGCGGAGGTTCCCGCCAGCGACATCAGCGAGGACACCGCCGCCGCCATCGGCAAGCGGGAGTTCCGCCCGCACCTGGTGACCAAGTTGGTCAAGGTCTCGATGAAGCTGCTGCGCAGTTCGGTGCTCAGCGTCGAGAGCCTCATCACCGAGCGCGTCGGTTACAAGATGGCGCTCACCGAGGAGAAGGCGTTCCTCACCGGCGACGGCGCGCAACAGCCGCTCGGCGTCTTCACGGCGTCCAACGACGGCCTGCCGACGACCCGCGACACGACCTGCACCTCGCAGACCGCGTTCACCGCCGACGAGGTGATTGACGTCTTCTTCTCGCTCAAAGAACAGTACCAGCGCAACGCGACCTGGCTGGTCTCCCGCGAGTTCGTCAAGCGGCTGCGCAAGCTGAAGGACGGGCAGGGCCAATACCTCTGGCAGCCGGGGCTGGGCGGTCAGCCGGGCACGATCCTCGACCGGCCTTACCTCCAGAGCGAGCACGTCCCGAGCACCTACACGACCGGCCTGTACGTCGCCGCGGTGGGCGACTTCCGCGCCGGCTACTGGATCGCCGACAGCCTCCAGATGGAGGTGCAGCGGCTCGACCAGCTCTTCGCGTTGAAAAACCAGATCGGCATCCTCGTCCGCAAGGAAACCGACGGCGCCCCGGTGCTGCCCGAGGCCATGGCGCGGCTCAAGCTCGGTTGACCCACACAGGCGATAAGCGGAGTAGACGACTATGGCTATGGCAGACCTGCACAATAACATCAAGTGCTCGACGGCGATCGCCCCGGCGGCGGCCGTCACCAACGACACCGCGTTCGTCTCGGCGATCGTGGACACGGCGAATTTCGGGTCGTGCGAGTTCGTCGGCCTGCTCGGCACCAACGCCGACGCGGACATGACGTACACGGTCCTCGTCGAGGACGGCGACAGCTCGACCCTCGCCGACAACGTCGCCGTGGCGGACGAGTTCCTGCTCGGCGTCGAGGCGATGGGCCTCGACTACGCCGACGACGGCAAGTGTTTCAAGATCGGCTACATCGGACCCAAGAGATACGTGAGGGTGACGATCACCCCGGCCAACAACACGGGCAACGCCTTCGTCGCCGGCGCCTGGATCCTCGGGCACCCGCGCAAGCTGCCGCAGGACACCCAGGTCAACTAACCCGGAGGCGGCATGGCTACTGCTGCGCAAGGCACCTACCAGACGCCGGTCTACCTCGAACAGGGCGGCGCGGCGCTGCGCGTCCGCGGCCTGTCGGGGCTGGTCGGCTGCGAGGACACGCTCTGGGCCGACGCCCCGACCGTGGCCGTCCTGCTCGACCCGTCGCTGGGCTTCGAGGTGTTCGACGACTTTTTGTATCCGGCTTCGGCGACCGCCTCCGACGTCATGGCCTGGACCGCCCTGACCGACGGCGGCACCGGCACCCCGGCGTTTCAGGACGCCGCCGGCGGCGTGTTCAACGTCGTCACCGCGGCGGCGGATAACGACTACTCAGCGTACTCCAGCGTCGCCGAGAACTGGAAGTTCGCGGCCGGCAAGAAGCTGTGGTTCGAGGCCCGCTTCAAGCTGGCCGAGGCCAACACCAGCGAATCGACCTGGTGGTTCGGGCTGTCCGACACGCTGACCACCGGCGGGATGCAGGCCAACGCTGCCGGCCCGCTGGCCAGCTACGACGGGGCGTTGATTTTCAAGACGCCCGAGACGGCCCTCACCGTGAATTTCGAGACCTCGAACGCCGGCACGCAGAACACGCTGTCGGCGGCCTGGACCTACGCCTCGGACACGTGGACGCGGGTCGGATTCTACTTCGACGGCACCGCGACCACCAGCACGATAACGCCTTACGTGGACGTCGGCGACGGCGCCGGCTGGGTGGCCGGGACGGCGCAGAGCATCACCCTCGCCGGGCTGGAGGAGATGCACGTCGTGTTCGGCGTCAAGGCGGGGCCGACCGGCGGCGCCGAGACGCTGCAGGTGGACTACATTCGGATCCTGCAACTCCGCTAAAGGGGGCGCCGTGTACTGCGAGCGACACACGATCGCCCTGACCACCAACGGCTCCGGCGCCGCCACCGGGTACACCCCGGTGGTGTCGGGCCGCGTGCTGTCGGTGGTCTACACGAAGACCGACTTCGCCGACACCGCCGACATCACGATCACCGCCGACTCGACCGGCATGGCGATCCTCGCCCTGACCGACCAGACCGCCTCGGCCACCTTCCACCCCCGCGCGCAGGTCCACGGCCCGACCGGCACGGCCCTGACCCTCAACGGCACCCAGACCGTCAACGAGCCGGTGCCGGTGGCGCAGGAGCGCATCAAGGTCGTCGTCGCCCAGGGCGGCGACACCAAGACCGGCAGCGTCACCATCGTACTGGGATAGGGAGACTCCGCTAGTGGCTGTCATCACGATCAACTACACGATCGACGGTTACTCGGCCAGCGGCGACTCCAACGTCTCCGCGACGACCGTCACGCTGACCCCGGCGTCGATCACCCGGATCACCGAGACCGTGGCGATCGGGACGGACGCCCAAGTCAACTGCTCGATCGACACGTCCGCGCTGTCGTTCCTGGTGATCTACGCCAGCAGCGATTGCACCCTGCAGGCCAACGACGGCACCAGCCCCGACTACACGCTGACGCTGACCGGCGGCAAGCCGTTCGTCTGGTACACCGGCTGCGGCATCACCAACCCGATCACCGCCGACACCACGGAATTTTTCGTGACCAACGCGGCCGAGTGCAAGCTGGTGATCCACGTCGGCCAGGACTCGACGCCGTGACGGAGGGCTGATGGAGCGATACGGCCTGACGCTGTCGGCTGCCCCCGCCTCGGACCCGGTCTCGGTGTCCGAGGCGAAGGCACACCTGCGCGTCGAGCACAGCTCCGACGACTCGCTGATCGGCGGGCTGATCACCGCCGCCCGCGAGTACGTCGAGGCGCAGTACTCGCGCACCCTGGTCACCTCGACCTGGGTGCTGACCCTGCCGGAATTCCCGACGTGGGAGATCCGGCTTCCGCGCGGCCCGCTGCAGTCGGTCGCGTCGGTGGCCTACGTGGACGTCGCCGGCGACGCGCAGACCCTGGCCGCGAGCCGCTACCTGGTGGACGCCACGGCGGACCCCGGCACGATCACCCCGGCGCCCGGCTACGCCTGGCCGGGCACCAGGGCGCAGGAGAAGGCGGTCACGATCACCTACCTGGCTGGCTACGGCACGGCGGCGGCGGTGCCCGAGCGGGTCAAGCTGGCGGTCAAGATGCTGGTCGGCCACTGGTACGAGACCCGCGAGGCCGCGACCGCCGGCGCCCTGACGCCGGTGCCGCTGGGGGTGGACTCGCTCTTACTCAGCGTCTGGGCGGGGGTGTACCAGTGAACCCGGTGGACTCCGGCAAGCTGCGGACGCGGGTCGAGGTGCAGAACCGCACCACGGCGCGGGACGGCTACGGCGACGCGCTGGAGACCTGGGGCACGGCGGCGACGGTCTGGGCCGAGGTGGTGCCGCTGTCGGGCCGCGAGCTGTGGGCGGCGCAGCAGGCGCAGGCCGACGTGACGACGCGGGTGCGGATCCGCTATCGCAGCGACGTGACGGTCTCGCCGCGCACGCGCATCAAGATCGGCACGCGCGTCCTCAACGTGCAGGCGGCCATCGACATCGACGGGCGTAAGCGGTTACTGGACCTCCTCTGCGTCGAGGAGGTCTAGCCATGCCGTTCAAGGTCGAGGCGAGGTTCGACGACCTCAAGCCCTTGCTGGACCGGCTCAAGGAGCTGCCCAAGAAGCTGGGCAAGAAGGTGCTGCGCGCCGCCGTGGCGTCCGCCACGCGCAAGCTCGCCAGGGAGGCCAAGTCGCGGGCCAAGACCTTCAAGCGCACCGGCATCCTGTGGAAGAGTCTGGGGTCCAAGGTCAAGGCGTACCCCAACAGCGGCACCGTGGTCGGCATCGTCGGGGCCAGGCAGGGCTTCCGCCAGCAGATCGGCATGGCGCAGAAGGACAGCCGCGAGGGCGCCCGCTACCCGCGGAAGAAGGGCGACCCGATCTACGCCAACCCGGTCAAGTACCTGCACCTCGTCGAGCTGGGCACCGTCCGCAGCCGGGCCAACCCGTTCCTCGCCGACTCCCAGCGGGCCATGCACGCCGCCATCCGCGCCGAGATCGCCGCGGCGGTGAACAAGGGACTAGCGGAGGCGCTAAAGCCGTGAGCGTCGAGAGCGCGATCGTGGCCCTGCTGACCGCCGACGTCACCCTGTCGGCGCTGGTGGGCACGCGCGTCTACCCGCTGATGGCTCCGGGCGACGCGGACTTGCCGCTGCTGGTCTACCAGGAGGTGGCCGAGACGCCGGTGCGGTCGCTGACGCGGCGGCTGGCGTTGACCGCCTGGCGGGTCCGGTTCGACGGCTTCGCCGAGTCCTACGCCGCGGCGAAGGCGGTCAAGAACGCCCTGCTCGACGTGCTCGACGGCTACGAGGGCACGACCGGCGGGGTGACGATCCGCGGCGTCTTCCGCGACGACAGCAACGACGCCCACGACCCGCCGGCGCACGCCGACGAGCGGGGCTATTTCTCGGCCGGGATCGACCTGGCAGTCTGGTACGAAAGGAGCTGACACATGGCAGCCGGGGCCGGAATCCTAGCGTATAAGATCTTACTCAAATACTCCACCGACGGCGTCACCTACACGGACCTCGAAGACCTCGACGAGATCGGCGAGCCGGGGGCGCTGACCACGCCGGACGTGGACGTCACGCCGCTCGCCCCGACCGACGACGTCAGGGTCTACAAAAAGGGTCTCAAAACGGGCGGAGACTTCACCTTCGCCCAGTTCTACAGCAAGACCCGCATGGCGGCGTTAATCGTCATCAGGGATGCGGCAAGTGACTATCACTGGAAGCTGATCTTCCCCGACGCCACGGCCGAGAACAACCGCTCGTACATGGTGTGGACGGGGCCGCTCAAGACCGTGACGGTGCGCGGCGTGGGCGACCCCGACGACCCGCTGGTCATCGCCTGTAGCGGCAAGGTCAACAGCGACCCGTCGTTCACCCAGGGGAGTTGACGTGGACCGTAACGCATTACTGGCGGCGGGCAGGCCCCGGCCGCACCGGGTCGAGACGGCCGAGATGGGCGCGGTGCTCCTGCGCCCGCTCACCCTGCCGGAGCTGCTCGACGCCGAGGCCGGGCAGGCGGCGGCGGGCGACGACCCGCGGGCGCGGGCGCGGTGGATGGCCGCCGTGGTGACGCGGTGCGTCTGCGACGAGCAGGGCGACCGGATCCTCGAAGACGCCGACGCCGACGCGGTGCTGGCCTGGCCGGCGGCGGCGCTGGGCCGGCTGTTCCGGGAGGCGTCGCGGCTGTCGTCCGTCGCCCCCGAGCGGGTGGAGGACGCGGCGGGAAACTGAGGACACGCCCGCTGCTCCGCGCGGCGATGCGGCTGGCGTGGCACCAGGGGCGGACCTTGCGGGAGGTGCTGGCCGTGCTCGACGCCGACGAGCTGACGCTGTGGCTGGCGTGGGAGCGGGTCGAGGGGCCGCTCGGCCCGGAGCGCGACGACCTGCGGGCGGCCCAGACCAGCGCGACGGTCCTCAACCTGTTCAGGGGCAAGCGCGACAAGCCGGTCTCGCCGGTGGACCTGATGCCCGACTGGGGCCGCGAGCGGCACGCCCGGAGGCGGCGACAGAGCGAGCAGGCGTGGATGCGGCACCTCGCCGAGCTGAAGGCGAGACGGATAGTAGAGGACTCCGCTAGTGGCTGACATCGGACCCATCACGGCCAAGGTCGTCGCCACGTCCGCGGGCATGGCGGGCGGCCTTTCCGACGCCGAAAAGAAGCTCAAGGCGAGCACGTCCAAGATGGCCGACCAGGCCAAGAAGGACGGCGCCGCCGCGGGTAAGGGGTTCGCGTCCGCGCTTACTCAGGGGCTGGTGATCGCCGGCGGGATGAAGTTGTTCGACCTGGGTGCGGCGGGGCTGCGCACGGTGGTGGACCTGTTCACCGGCGGCGCCGCCCGCATGGCCGAGGTCGGCAAGGCGGCACGCCAGGCCGGCGCCGACGTGGCTGGGTTTCAGGTGATCGTCGAGGCGCTGGGCAACGACCTGCCGACGGCCGTCGAGGGGGTGATCAAGCTCAAAGAGGCGATGGGCAAGGCCATCGTCGAGGGGGCGAACGACCCGTTCGAGCGGCTGGGGATCGGCGCCCGCGACCTGCTCGGCATGCGCGAGGACGTGGCCATCGCCACCGTGGCCGCCCGGCTGCGGGAGCTGGGCGGCGACGTGGCCGAGGCCCGACTGGGTGTGCAGTTATTCGGGGACAAGTTCAAGGATCTCAGGCACATCCTCGACGACGGCGGCGAGCAGATCCGGCTGATGAGCAAGGATCTGCAAGCCTTCGGCGCCGCCTTCGGCGAGGGCGACTTCCTGCAGTCGCGCGAGTGGACGCGGGCGCTCAACCAGTTCTCGCTGCTCTGGAAGGGGTTGGAGAACCAGATCGCCCGCGGGCTGATGCCGGTGGTCAACGAGTTCTTCGAGCGCGTGGGGTCGCTGGCGGACATGGGCGTGACCTTCCGCGGGCTGGGTGACTGGATCATGGAGGCCGCCGAGTCGGTGGCCCTGGCCGGCGCCTGGGTGATCGACAACTGGAGCAACGCCGGCAAGATCAAGGAGGCGTGGGAGGCGGTGTTCACCTGGCTCAAGAGCGAGTTCCAGCACACCCTCGCCGAGCTGTTCGACATCCTGCACGAGGCGACCCGCGGCACCTGGCTGGGGTCCGCCGTGGGCAACAGCTTCGACAGCGCCGCCACCGCCCTGGGGGAGCACGCCAGCGACAACCGGGTTGCGGCCCGCAAGATGTTCGCCTCCTTGAAAGAGGCGTTCTCCCAGTCCCCCACCGCCGGGGGCGTCAAGGAGTTCTTCGCCGCCGCGAAGGAGCGGATGCGCGAGGTGTTCACCTTCGCCAAGGACTGGGATCCGTTCGCCCTCTGGGCCGAGTCCGCCGAGCGGTTGGGCAAGAGCCTCGAAGGGCCGCTCGACAAGTTCCGCGAACAGCTCAAGCAGATCGGCGCCATGCAGGCGCTGGGCCGCGAGATGTCCGAGACGCTGGCCCTCGCCGGGTTCGGGGTGGACCCGTTCGACGACGGCCTGGACGGCAACGCCCAGAAGAGCCTCGCCGGCGCCTTCCAGCAGCTCAAGGGCGCCTTCGGCAACGCCGGCGGCTACAACCCCGCCGCCGCCATGCTCGCCGACAGCCGGGAGGCGTACTCGGCGATCCAGGCGTTCCGCCAGTCGTCGGCACAGGAGTCGGTGGAGGAGGCGTTGAAGCGAATCATGCAGCTGCAACTCGACGAGGAGCGGCGGCAGGCCGACCTGGGCCGGCGCGTCGCCGCCGCCACGGAGAAGCTGGCGAAGAATCTCGTACCCAGAGGCATCGACTGATGGGCACGATCACCCAGTTCTACGAGGCGTCCAACTCCACCCCCGGCGAGGTCGCTGAGGGCGGGGGCAAGACCTACACCCGGACGTTCCACGTCGTCACCTCGGGCGTGGTCGGCCCCGCGGAGGTCTTCGCGCACTCGACGTGTCCGCGGTGGGGGAACGTCTACGCCAGCGACGCGGGCGACTTCGACCCCGACGCGGTGTGCGTGGGGCTGTCGGCCAAGCGGCGGGACGAGTCGCCGTACCTGTGGACGGTGGAGGCCCGCTACGCCACGCAGACGGCCGAGGCCGGCGGCGGCGGCGAGGGCGGCGGCGAGGGGGTGGGCGCGATCACCGGCGGCCCCGTCAACCCGGCCGACCCGCTGGGCGGCGGCAGCAGCGAGGGCGGCGGCGAGGGCGGGGGCGAGGGCGGCGCCGGGGCCGCCGGCGGCGAGGCGCCGCCGACGCTGGTGGAGAACCCGTTACTCAGACCCGCCGAGTTCAGCTGGGACAGCGAAGAGGTCATGCTGCCGCTGACGCAGGACCGCGCCGGCAACGCCGTGGTCAACTCCGCGGGCTTCCCGTTCGACCCGCCGCTGGAGTACGAGGCGGTGCGGCCGGTCCTCACGGTCGTGAAAAACATGCCGTTGGCGGCGATCAACGCCAGCTTCATTCAGAACCGGAACAACCATCTCAATTCGGTGGATTGGATGGGGTTCCCGGCGAAGACGTTGAAGCTCAAGGTGTCGGCCCGCAGCGCCTACGAGAACGGTATTTGGTATTGGGCGACTACTTACATCTTCAGAGTCAAGATCGACGGGTGGAACCCGGTGCGGGTGCTGGACGCCGGCTACGAGGAGCTGGACCCCGGCGGCACCTGGCTTACGATCCGAGACGAGAACGGCGCCCCGGTCAGTCGGCCGTGGCTGCTCGACGGCGCCGGCATCGCCCTGACGCCGGGCGACCCCGAGGAGTACCTCGAGTTCACCGTCTACGGCGAGTTCGACTTCGCCGAGCTGGGACTCTTTTAAGAGGGGGATAGTCTCACATGGCGAGCAGCATCGACGGCGACGTGTACATCGCGGGGGCGCTGACCGCCCGCCGGTTCAACCCGCCGGCCGGGTCGATCACCGACGCCAGCGTCATCGCCGGCGCCGGGGTGGCGGCGACCAAGCTGGAACACCAGTACGCGATTACCCTGCCCCTGGTCAACCACGCCACGGTGATCGCCGCCGAGCGGCGGCACCTGCACTACGTCTCGGGCACGACGGGCGACGTGGTGACGTTCGGCGTCGTGGCCAGCGTCGCCGCGGTGGGCGACAGCACCGCGACGTTCGACCTCTACAAGAACGGCAGCAGCATCCTCACCGGCACGTTCAACCTCGACTCGGGCGACGCCGCGGGCACGCTGGTGACGGGCACGGTGTCGAGCGCCGGCCTGGTGACGACCGACCGGCTGGAGGTGGTGGTCACGGTGTCGGCCGGCACCGGCACGTTGCCCAAGGGGGTGGCCGCGTACCTGCTGCTGCGGGAGGACGCCCAGTGAGCGGAGTCGTCTTCACGCCCGCCGCGGCCGACCGGATCGGCCGGGCGACCCGCTGGGTCGAGGCGCGGCGGCAGGCGGGCCGCGAGCCGGCCGGGCCGGGCCGCGGCGTCGAGCCGGTCTGGGCGCGCGTCACCTCGGGCACCGCCGACGGCGACGGCTACTACCCCGGCGTCATCACCCTGCGGGCCGGCGACGACGGGTCTTGGAGCGACTACTCGGCCGTCAAGGTCGGGCCGCTCAACGGCGAAACGCTCACCAACGCCGCCCGCTACGCGGTGCGCCCCTCGGGGCGGACCAGCGCCGGCGACGAGCTGTACACGGTGATCGGGGCCACGGTGGCGGCGGGCACGATCGCCGTCGAGGCGGCCGACGGCACGCCGGCCTACGCGTCCGTCACCAAGGTCACGTTCGACCAGGGCGACGGGTTCAGTTTGACCAATCCGGGGACGGGCGTGGTGGCGGTGGACCTGCTGCCGGCCACGGAGTCTCAGGCCGGCATCGTCTCGACGGCCGCCCAGACGTTCGGGGGCCGCAAGAGCTTCCCCGACGGCACCGTCGCCGGCGACGTCGCCGTGGTCTGCTCGACCGACGGCAACGGGGTGTACGGCGTCGTCGGCGGCGCCTACTGCGTAAGCGCCTACCGGATCGCCGCGGAGAACCACGACATCGCCCTGTGCGGCCTGCTGAGCGGGTCGAACGTGCTGGCGCACACCGACGCCCTGAGCGACGGCATTTACACCGACGCCGACTATCAGATGTGCGTCCACTTCCTGCGCGACCTGTCCGGCGGCGGCGCCGCCGTGGGCGGCGAGAACGAGCACATCAAGATCGACTCGGCGAACCTGTGGGTGTACGCGGACAAGGTCTGGGTGTCGGAGTCCGGCGGCGGCGCCCAGCAGTGCGCCACCGGCACGCTGGGCGACGGCAGCGACGTCGTCAACGGACTGGTCACGAACATCGCCGGCACCATCGACGGAGGCACCTGGTAGGCATGGCGACGATCCAATTCAAGAGAGGTCTAGCGTCCGGCATTCCCACGCTGGCGGCCGGCGAGCCGGGCTGGACCACCGACACCAACGTCCTGTACGTCGGCACCGGCGCGGGGAACGTGCTGATCGGCCCCGGCGGCGGCTACACCGACGAGGAGGCGCAGGACGCGGTCGGCAC
>CAZRUI010000022.1:0-7034 GCA_964603225.1 uncultured Candidatus Peribacteria bacterium
TTCAATAATTCTTCTTTTTATGCTTCTCTCAAATTGGTCTGATGAATCTGCTCTTACAAAAAAATCTATCCGTGCTGGATGGGGAGAGGGCATAGTTCAGCTCGCTCGTAAGAATAAAAATGTAGTTGTCCTCAATGCTGATCTCCCAGGATCGCTCAAGCTCGAAGGATTTATTCATGAATTCCCAGAACGATATTTCCAGGTTGGTGTCGCTGAACAAAATATGGCAGGTATAGCCACTGGTATGGCACACGCAGGGAAGATACCTTTTATTACTTCTTTTGCTGCCTTTAGCCCAGGACTCAATTTTTCACAAATACGTCTTGCTGCAATGTCTCATGTGCCTCTCAAGGTAGTAGGGAGTCACTACGGTCTCAATGTCGGTCCTGATGGTGCTAGTGCTCAGATGGAAGGAGATATCGCTATGATGCGTGCTGTCCCACATGTTCGAGTGTTTTCCCCAGCAGATTATAACCAAGCAATTCAAATGGTTTCTGCTATGGCAGATGGATCCGATGTGGACTATATACGTGTAACGCGTGCTGACTTTCCAGTATTTCTCGATCCAAATAGTTCTCTAGAGATTGGTAAAGTCCAAAAATTACTCGACGGTAAAGATGTTACTATTATAGCCACGGGGTCTATGGTCTACGAAGCTCTCCAGGTGTCCCACATGCTTATAGCTACAGGGAAAACTGTTGATTTTCTGAATGTTCACACCATAAAACCTCTTGATGCTGAGGGTATTATTCGTTCCGCACAGAAGACCAGGAAAGTGGTTGTTGTAGAAGAGCATAATATCCACGGAGGTCTCGGTGATGCTGTCGCTTCTGTTTTATCAGAATCATCTCCTGCTCCACTTCTCAAAATCGGTATACACGATACTTTTGCTGAATCTGGTACACATCGTGAACTCTGGATGAAATATGGTCTTGATAGAAAAGTCATACTTCCAAAAATCGAGTCTTGGCTTGCAACTTTTGGATAGTTTTCGTTCTTGCATTTTATAGCATCTTCTTATTATAGTTTTATGCTTCGAACCATCGCGTATATTATCTTTTTGTGTACAGGCATTTTTGCCTTTTTCCTGATAGTACTTTTTTTCCGCTCACAGAATGAGTGACAGAGGGGTGTTGTGGGGACTTCCGACAAGGCTCCTATTGTCAGTGCAACCGTTAATGATAAAGTTCTGGTAAAAGTGGAAAAGGCTTACAATTTTCGAAAATCTACTCAAAATGACGTTTTTGGAGCTTTTATCTTCAACTTTCCTGTTGATATCACTGTCGCGGATCGTGTTCGTATGTATGTTTTTGAAAATGATTATGCACTTATCCGACGTAATCTCCTCCTCCTCGGTGCGATGTATAATTTTCAGGATACAACCGATTTTTTTGGGAAAACTATGTTTCTCAATGATAAAACTGGAGATGGACAGATAGTACGATTTATTACAGAAATCGAAGGACATGCCGTTGGCTTTGAGGTCCTCCGTGATGAATACAATGATTTGAAGAGTTTGCTTTTGCAATAATTTTTCTATACTTCCTCTATAATTTCTCTTCTCAATTCCTATGGCAAAGAAACATCAATTGACCCATGAAGGTCTCGAAAAACTCCACCTCGAACTCGATGAGCTCCGCAATGTGAAGCGTCTCGAAATCGCTGAAAAACTCAAGATAGCTATCGCGTATGGTGATCTCTCAGAAAACTCTGAATATCAATCAGCTCGTGATGAACAGGCTGCTGTAGAGCTCCGCATCTCTGAAATCGAAGAAATCCTCGAAAATTATGAAATCCTCGATTCGGACAAGAAGGCAAAGAAAAATAATGTTATCACTATCGGGAGTCGCTTTACTCTCAAGATGGGTGATGAGAAAAATTCTCCAGTACAAGAGTACGTCCTCGTTGGTAGTACAGAAGCTGATATTCTCGAAAATCGTATCTCAAATGAATCACCACTCGGACAAGCTGTTATCGGTAAATCTGAAGGCGAGATGGCAGAAGGTGTCGCTCGTGCTGGTAAGTTTGCTTATAAAATTATGGACATCGCCTAAATGAATTATTTCTTTGCCCAACATCTTATCCTCATACCGTTTGTTGCTTATATCGTAGCAACACTCTTAAAGGGTTTCTTTTTGTGGCAAAAGAGTCGATTTAATCTCCAGGCTATGCTCTCAACTGGCGGTATGCCAAGTGGTCACTCTGCTCTCGTTGCGAGTCTCGCAACAGGTATTGGTATCAAATATGGGCCTCTCCATGATCTCTTTGTTCTTGCTCTTGTATTCGCAGCTATTGTTATCTACGATGCCATGAATATCCGTTATCAGTCAGGTCTCCATGCACATGCACTGAATACGATCAAAGGGGAAAAGAAACTCAATGAATCTCTTGGACACCTGCCATCAGAAACACTTGTTGGGAGTATGATAGGTGTCTTTGTTGCGGCGGCCCTGATGCAGATTTAATTATTTGACAATAATTTAAATACTTCATAATAAAAATGAAGTATTTTTTATGACCTTCATTCTAGATCATTTTTGACCTGGTTCACATGGCACTGATTTGAAAAATAGGGGATTTTTTGATGGTATCGAAGTACGTACTCTTGATGAATGAGGGGATTTTCCTCCTTCTGCACCACATGCGAGCCTCATAACTGTACCCATTTCTGCTGCGAATGAGCTTGTGCAAAACATTATTGCTCTTCGAGGAGAACAGCATCTGATTATCGATGCTTCGGGTATTATGCGCTCAGCAAATGTCGATATTCCATTTCCATATGATACCGTTTCACATTTTCATCTCTTAGCTGGTCCTGCCTCATCTGGTCCAGTAAATATGGCTATTGTACGAGGTAAGATACGAAATCCTGTCTATGAAAAAATGCTCGTTAATGCAGAACAAAAAGGTGTTCAGATTATCGAGACCACTACTGAAGAGCATGATACAGTTATGGCTGTGATTCAAGGACTTACCCACGCAGTCTCTCTTGTTCTAGCGGAGAAAGGTATCCTTCCTCCAGATATGATAGAGCGCAGAAACAAGACTCCTGCTCGTACTGGGGCTGAGATGATCAGTCTCAACATGAGAGTGCAACCGGTTATTCGTAATTTTATTCGTATGGAAGGGGATTTTTGATCAGCTTTAGAAAATTATATACAGAGGCTTCAATCATACCTTGTTCTCCATGGGCACTCCCTGGATCAATTTGTTACACCATATTTTAGACTTTTGCGTCAACATGCTCAACTGGGCACATTTAATGGCATAGATCGACAAATAATCAATGAAGCCTTATCGGCTATATTTTCTTTTACTCCCGATGAACTCACCATTCGTATTGATGTTTCAAAGAAGCGGTAATCTAGTTCTTGATAATTTTTTCAATCTCGCCCCAGACAATTTCACGTGGTTGTTCGCCATTGATAGTATAGTATTCCGTTCCATCGGTTTTCCAGCTGTCGAGGAGAGGGAGGATATCTGATCGATACCAGGCAAATCGTTTGTGAATCTTCTCTACATCAGTGTCGTCGATGCGTACAACGAGCGTATTGCCTGTTTCAGGGTTTGTATCTCCTTGAAAGTCAGCGCCAAATATCTCCTTTGTCACGGGATCCATCTTGCGCCCCTGTAGACGTCTGAGTGCTTCTTCTTCTGTGAGGGTGAGATGAATCACACAATAATCAGTCGTAATGGCATCAAAAAACTCTCTTTGTGCTATATTTCTGACAGCCCCATCGATAAGGATACGATCATCTGGATGATTTTCTACAAATTCCTTTATAAGGTCGAATATCACACTATCGGGCGTCATCTTACCATGTGGTACGGTATCTGCGACAGCTTGGTAGTGTTTGTGAGAAGGATTTTCGAGAACGGAGCGGAGTATGGCTCCAGTTTCCAGGCTGATATAGCCAAAATTCTTGTTAATGAGAGCGGCTTGTGTGCCTTTCCCAGAGCCTTGGATGCCCATGAGCATGATGTGTTTTTTGTTGGTCATAGTGTGAAAACAGGAGGGAGTATAGGAATTTGAGTTTTTTTGGCAAGGGGAAATATGATTTGGAAGACAAAAACTCGGTATTCTCAGAAATAAAAACTTGCCAGATAAAAAAAATATATACAATACAGCCATCTTAATCAAAAATTATGATTGCAGTTATCGAAACAGGTGGAAAACAATATATCGTCAAAAAAGGCGACTTTATCACAGTAGATAGACTTGATGAAGGAACAGAAAAACACACTTTTACTCCACTTCTTATAGCAGATGAAAAAGGTGGTACCAAGGTTGGTGCCCCAACTGTTGCTGGTGCTACAGTAGAATGTAAGGTAGTAGAACACACACGTGGCGACAAAGTCCGTGTCTTCAAAATGAAATCAAAGAAACACTACCACAGAACGACAGGTTTCCGTGCTGCACAAACAAAACTCGAGGTGACATCGATCAGCGCGTAGTTTGTTTTTAATACTTTTGCTTGTTTCCAAAAATTCTTTCAAAGTATCTTCGCGACCGTCGCGCTCTTCGTCGAGCACGCATGAAGAGAATTCGAACGTCTAATTCGTTCATTATTCTCTCTTTAGTCGTCCTCCTTCCCATATATCCTGTATTTGGTGCCGTTTTATATGATGGTACGAGACGGGGTGGGGTAGGAGGTACTATTGATGAAGCATCTATCCTCGCAGAATATACGGATGTAACGGATGGTGATTTTATAGCTCCAGAGCTCCCAACTGATAACACAAAACGAACTACTATTGAGAACTATATTGTCCAAAATGGCGACACCCTGGGCGAAATAGCAGAAACTTTTCAAATATCTCCAAATACGCTTCGTTGGGCGAATAATCTCTCTTCTAATACCCTTCGTGTTGGTCAGAAACTCATCATCCCCCCTGGGGATGGTATTATCTATACAACAAAAAAAGGCGATACGCTGGATGCTATTGCTCTCAAATTCAAAACAACAAGCGAAAAAATACGTGTCGCTAACCTCCTCGGCGAGATACTCCCAACTGGAACAACTATATTTCTCCCAGATGCTCAGCAGCCAGTTATTACCATTAGTAACAATACTCGTACAGGTCAATCTGGTGGTACTTTTTCTCTCAAAGTCATCAATCCGAATGGTGCCGGTTTTGTTCCAGGTCATTGTACCTATTTTGTAGCCAAGTATTGGCCAGTGAAGTGGAGATGACATGCCCGTTATTGGTTCAAAAATGCCAGCGCTGCTGGATTTAAAACAGGCCAAGTTGCCAAACCTGGAGCTATTGTTGTCTGGTATGGTCCAGGCTATAATCTCGCTTATGGACATGTTGGTATCGTCATGAGCGTCGATGTCAAGGCAGGTACTATGGTTGTCAAAGATATGAATTATGCCGGTTTATGGAAAGTCACGACTCGAGTTGAGAAGATAAAAAATAAGAATATTATAGGCTTTATCTACAACGAGAAAAAATAGAATTATGCGCAACAAGTTTTCTACTCGTCTACGTCGTCAAAAACAGTTTCGTCAGAAAACTCTCAGTAATGTTGCTCTCTTTCTCGTAGCACTTGTTCCTATTTATCCTGCTTTTGGTTCGTATATGCAGTGATATACGGGTGTCGTTGTTCGTGGTGAGTATGATCGATCTACTATTCTTGCTTCTTATGATTGGGAAACAGGAGAGAGTACTTCAGATTTTATCCAGGATCTCGTTGATACACTACCGCAGACAACTCTTCTTACACCAGAAACAATTTCTCCAGAACCAACTCCATCCACTCCGACAAATACAGCACCAACTTTTCCTCAAGTAGAAGCCCCAAAAGATCCTAAACGTTCTCTCTATGTCACCCATACGGTGTCTCGAGGAGATACCCTCGGAACTATAGCTCAGAAATATGATATACCTCTTGGGACACTTCGCACGATGAATAATCTCACGACTGATATCCTCTCTATCAATCAAAAAATAATTATTCCACGTATCAATGGTGTACAATATGCTATTCAAAAGGGGGATACTCTGAGTACTATTGCTGCCAAATATGGTATAAAAGATGTGAATACAATTTTGGTTGCCAATGATATGAATAAGGGTTCTACGCTGAGTATTGGTCGTAAATTACTCCTCCCAAATCCGACGAAAGATCCAAATAAAAAACCAGCACAAATTGCAGCAAAAACCCCTGTTACCACTCCAAAAACAGCTACTGCTACTAAAACAACACCAGCACCTGCGCCAAAAACAACGGTTGCCAAAAAGGCACCAGTAAAAGATCCACAAACTATTACCTATGGAGACTACACACTCTCTCTCAAGGTCGGAAAGGGATGTCGTAATTTTGTTTGGTGAAACTGTACTTGTTTTGTTGCCAAATATAAAAATGTCACTTGGAGAGGAAATGCCAAAGACTGGGTCAAAAATGCAAAAAAACAAGGTATCCCTACAGGTAATGATCCAAAACCAGGAGCGATTATCGTGTATCATGGTCCAGGATTTCCGCCTGCATATGGCCATGTTGGTATTGTTATGGCAGTCAATGATGATCACATGATTATCAAGGATATGAACTATCGTGCGCTCAATGAAGTGACGACCCGAAGAGAGACTTTTAACAATCCAGCTATCATCGGATATATTTACGTAGATTAGAGCTTTTTTGCAAGACCGAACATACCCATAATGCTTTTATTCTGATAAGAAAATCAGTACAATAAACGGAGATATTTTACCTTCGTGATTCCTTTTCAAAAGATCATAGCATGGTTTCTGATAGGGCTTCTATTTTTTGAAGCCACTTTTCGTGTTCCTTTTCTGCTTCCAGATGCGAGCGCTCTCGAGTCTGCAAATCATGAAGATGTCGTTTCTCTTATCGTGGAAAAAGAGCTTTTTCGTAAGATGTCATCTGATATTGATGCATATGCTCGTCGTATACAGAGCCGCTTGTCTCATACACGTACCGTCATCTTGACCTATGCTCGAGATGCACACCCATACCTGATTGCTTCGAGTAATGAGCGTCTGTATTTTTCTGGTATCCCAAATCATGG
>CAZRUI010000022.1:7134-9401 GCA_964603225.1 uncultured Candidatus Peribacteria bacterium
TATGAATTTGATGCAAAAAAATGACGATATGAAAATGTCGGTACCAATCCCCAGGTTCTCTACATGGACAGTGTGAATGAGTCTCGAGCAGCAAGTAAATGACTCCTTGCTGTATATGAACAAATTTTTGTCCCACAACAAGAACATCTTCTCTACCACAGATTCACACGAGAGTTTGCGCAATATTTGTATGCGAGTTTTCTCAGTCTCATGAAATCGGAATGATCTGCAAAAATATCCTCTTACCGTGAATGGGCTCCAGATGCTAATTCTACATCGTCATTTCTCTCCAAAGCAAGTGATATTTCGACAAAAGTTTTTAGTGATGAGCTCATAACTCCTTTTCTCAAAGTTATCAATGAAAAATATTTAGGTGATCTCAATCGCTGGGTTCATAATACTGGTCGTTACTATAATGGATACTCTGATGTTCGAGTGGATACAATACCAGAGCTCATCACCACAAAGGATGCTCTTGTTGGTCAGGTGATCAAAGAAAGCAACGATGCGCTCGAGAAAATGATAGATGTATATATTGATTCCAATCTCTCTCTGGATATTCCTATTCTTGTAAATCGGGCAGGTCAAAAAACTATTTCAGAAAAAAGTGGAGAGAGATTTGTGAGTCGTACATACAATTTTGTCTACGATAACTATTTCTACGGTACCAAAGCATCAGAAATTACCACTGCATCTCAGTGTAGTCTGATACGTGGTACGAGTTTTTGAGGTAAAAATACAACGGTTGAGACGAATCATGGTTTTGATGTTGTGGAGTCAAAAGATGATGCAAAACGTATCACTGCCGATGTAAACGCAGGTATAAAATGCATCTCCCCAACTCAATCATATTGGGGTGGTAATAGTCCAATGAATGCAACCTACAAAGATGGTGAAATGCTTCTCAATACTCATCGTTATGATGACTTTTCTCTGCCAGTGCTAGATCTCTGAGCAGGGAAGAAGACCACAGGAGTCAATAGCCCCCTGGATTGTCTTCGTAATGATCTGATTCTCCGTCCATACCAACATAATGGTTTAGAGAATAGGAAATACCTCTGGCCAGCAGAAACAGGGGGTACGAGATATTCATGTGCTACACCCCTTCAGAGTCCTACTCCAAATCCATTTTTCCTGGATCCAACACCTGAAACAAGTGAAAACATACTCTCCAGTCTTGTGGGATGTGGAACGAATAATGGAACCATTACTCTCTTAAATCGTAATGGAGCATCTCTCGGAACATGTCAGGCAACTGGTCTGTCCGGTACGTATAAGAGAATCTCTTCTCTCGTGAAACACAGCGATCCTACAACAAGTGTGTATGGTCAGCAACTCAAATGAAATGCGACACCAAATCTTCCTATAGATGAAGAACGATATCTCCTCTACATCGATAGAACAGGAGGTCAGGCACGTATCAATTACCCAAATCTTTTTGATATTGTTGTTGATCTTGATGATACAGATGATGATATTATCAACAAGATTCGTTCGAATCTCAATGCTGCTCAAAATCGTCTCACTCCTACAGTGACACTCCCAGCAAATCATCGATGGAACCGCCTCGTACAGTCTCCAACACCTGCTGTGAATCTCGCAGATGTGCTTTTGTCGAACACCGATATAAAAACTGGTCTCATAGATGCTCTTCGTTGGAAAAGTCTCGATATCGAAATGAAATATTCTGATATTCTCAGAACAGCACTAAAACCAACAGCTACAAATAGCAAACTCCTCTTGCCAGATAAAAAAGATCTCTATGAAATAACTTATCTCGGTGGTCAGGGTGATGCGAGAAACTTTGTATTTGGTTTTAATCCAGAAGCAAAAACAGAACTCCCAGAATGGTTTACTGACATTCAAGAATCCCATGGAGATGTAGTGACAACACTTGGTACTTTTTCTTCTGATTCTAATCCAGAATACTCACTTTCTAGCAGTGAAATAGCGGAGCTTCTCGGGGAGTGAACATCATGAACTGAGGGGAGTGATACAGGTTCTGATGGTAGTAGTGATGCGGCATCAGATTCTTCTGATTCTGAATGTGGTGATCCTACAGGTGTCGTTATATGGGAATGGCTCTCTGCTATTCAGTGTTGGCTGAGTAATCTCATGAAAACTGAATGGTTTACTCCTGATATTGATGATATTGGTTTCCCTGAACTTCCATCACTCACTGTGAGTTTCTGAGGCGATATTGTCTGGTCAACAAAGGAATTACAAAATATCGGACAAACGGATGCAAATAATAACAGTGTTAATGA
>CAZRUI010000022.1:9501-13945 GCA_964603225.1 uncultured Candidatus Peribacteria bacterium
GTGTCTGGTGGTAACACTCTCAAGGATGGTCATGCTGTATGGATTTTTACCTCTAAAAATAATCATCGTACACGTATTGCTTTTGAATCTCGTATTTATTCTGGTTCAAATATTCTCTTACGTTCCGAGAGGAGTTCTGTTCTTATAGGGCCTATAAATCTCTGAATGACCGTTTTGAGTACATCATGATCAAGTACATCTGAAACTATCACTGCTGGTGACTCAAATGGTATCAATATTCTTCTTTCTGGTCTCGATATCTACCCATCTACAGCAGATATTACTGTCTATGATTATGTTACAGGAGAGCAAAAGTGACTCTATAAATCAGTACCAATTACAAATGGAAGAATACGTCTTGGTAGTCCTTCTATTGATCCTGTTCTCTACCGTGCGGGGAGATATACTCTCATAGCTGTTGTATGAGATTATTCAGGTAAAACCAATTTTACTATAGCAACAGGTAAGCCACATCATATTGATGCAACTCTCGACGCACTTCTTATAAAAGATACACCAACGCAGCTCACACTCTCTCTCCGTGATGAATGGAATAATGTCATCAATGCTCAAGACTGGAATCTCCAAGTACAGAGTTCACAAAATATTATTGTAGCACCAATATCATCAAAAGCAGAAAAAACAGTTTCTGGGAAAATGACATCTCCGCTTACTCTGACTCCTATTGAAGCAGGAAATATAACATTAGACATAACTGCATCCCGAGATGCTGAAAAAATCAATCTTAGTCTGTCTCGCCCGGTACTTTCTGATGCCTATATAGTTGTTGATATACCCAATCGGGCTGGTCTTGAGGTAGGGCAGGAAGTGCCTGTGAATTTTAGCATACAGAGACAAGATGGTACACTGATAGAGGACTGGAACATGTCTGTAAAAATTGGTGTCCGTGGTGGTGATGCTAAGCTCAGCTCTCAGACACTCACATTTGTAAAAGGACGAGCTACAACGACACTTCAGACAGGCACCAGAACAGGCAATGCTGTTATCTATCTCCAGGATACTGGTCTTGGTAAAATTATAGGTGAGAGCTTTACTATTGCCCCATGAACTCCAACGAGTATAGCGCTCTCTGCTCCAGAAACTATTCATGCAAAAATCGGTGCTCGAGATACGCTCAATGCATATCTCTATGACGCCTATGGAAACCTCACAACACTTCATGGGTATACCTGGAAAATTACGAGTGATAAACCATCTCTCCTCTCAAATACACTCACATTCCGAGAGATAGGTACTGGTGTGTATCAGGCTGATATGATTAGTTCTGGCATTCCATGACGTCTTCTCTTCCGTGCATGGCTCGAAAAAGATGGTACAAAATCGAATATAAAAACACTTGAAAACGTCGCTCTTACGAATGCACTTCCTGTTATAACGAGTGATGAGATAAGCCAGAATTCTTGGCAGACTCTGACACAGGTTTTACTCGGTGCAGCATTTGGTCAATCACCAATACAGTGATATTTTGCTGGTTCAGCATTATTTGCTTCTACAACAAAAACTCTTGCTCTCTCTACTCTCATCGATACACCACAAAACCCCATTTTCACAGTCAATCCTTCAGGAAATATTATCACAGGATCTCTCAAATATGGAACAGGGATCGAAGCACAAATAGAATCATATATAAATAACGTCCTTACACTTATTGTCTACGATACTCGTCTCTGATGAATTGCGCGGGTTCGTTATCCTGCATTCTCGAGCGATGTTCTCCTCACTTCTTGTACTACTTCGTGTGACCGTGATATTCTCTATTTTGTTCCAAATAGCCCTGATATTACCTATAAGGATGGCCGTGTGTATAATGGAGCTCAATCCCTCTTTTCTGTTAAGGATATTTTTAGTTTCCCAAATCTCTCTTTTGCTTTCATTCACCAGAATGGTGAGTATCTCCAATTCTTGGTAACATATAACGGTATCTCTCTTGGTACAGTCTACCTCCGTTGGAAGTCACGAGTGCCAGCCGAACAGGGAAGTAAAAATACTTCAAATACTTTTACACTTGAACCTCTTCGTTCGACACTTTCTACGAAACTTGCTTGGAACAATAAGAGTTCATATGAAACTCCAAGTCTTGTTCTCTATACTACAGGAGAAGAAACAACATATGTATGATGATCTCATAGTCGATGATGGTCTGCATACCCACAACAATATGGTCTCTGATGGACACATGATAATACATCTCTCTTACAATTTGCAGCGACCGAAGAATGGTCGAGTTCAGTTCAGGATCATGCAGATTACATTACCATCAATTTGTGAGATCCAATTGTAAAACTCCCAAACTATCAAGTGAATCCAGTTACCTGATTGGATCAGGCTCTCGGAAAACCTGTCTACATGGGAACTTCGGATATTGATGATTTTGCTTTTAAGGATGCAAATAGTGATGGCAAAAAAGACCTCATAGTCTATCATCCAGATGGAACTGTAGGTATGTGACTATCGAGAGGTGATGGATCATTAATTGATGTAGGTGATTTACTATCTGTGAAAGATGCTCAAGAAGATATGGTTCGTGCTGGTGACTTTATAGGAGATGGGTATTCTGATATTGTCTATATTGATGAGGAGTGAGTGATACATCAGGTAGTACATTCCGAAGAAGGCCCAACTGAAAAACCAATGAAATATGACAAAACCCCGCTTCTTGGCCAAATAGAACAGCTTGAAGTCTTTGATATGGATCATGATGTCATTGATGACATTATCGTGATGGATAATCTCGGTAGCCTCTATATTTTCTATGGACAGAAAACAGGAATTTTCACAGTACAATTGATAGAAAATGTCTATGATTTTGTTCTTTCTGATGAAGCGAAGTCATCATATTTTACTGGTGCTGTGAGCTATAATGGTCTTGGTTTTGTTGATCTTGATAATCTCCCAAAATCATCTTCGTTTGAGCTTCAATCAAAACAAGATCAGGTAAATCAGCTCCTCTTCACCCAGATTCGTCTTGCTAAAACTGGTACAGAAAATGCAACACCAACCGTGAGTTCTGCTGTTGTAAATACTCTTGATGTCGATCCAAATTGACTGCTCAGAATGTATGATGGAAATGCTACCACACTCACAAGTTCACTTCAATTTGGTTATGGTGCTGTGAGTGATTCGGCAGGTTCTGCCGCCACTGTTTCTGCCGCCACTGAATCATATGATACCTTTGATTTACTGAGAGCACCATTTATAATCCCAGGTTATCTCTCGATCACAAAACAATATACATCTCTCGAGCAATCTGGACAAATTCTTGCTGGTTCACCAATTCAAGTCACCATTACTCTCAAGAATGTCTCAAAACAGAACATGAGCAATATTCTTCTCCTTGAAAAATTTGCTGACTACTTATCAGTGTCTGATATGAGCTACTCTCTTGTTGCTGGTTCTAAAAAAGAAACACGCAATTTCCTAGCTGATTCTACCCAATCAAATGCTGGTATTGCTGATTTGAGAGATGTGACTCTTGCTCCTGGTTCTTCATTGACTATTACGTATAAGGGTACACTTCGTTCATTTTCTTTTGGTCGATTTGATGTCGGATATCTCGAGGATAGAGATGATCCAACCAGTGCTTCTCCTATACAAAAAGAAAATATACGCACTATTAATGCATCAGCACTTGCGCTTCCAAGTATACCAGAAAAAGATTTCTATAATCATGATGTCTACGGTGATATACGATTTAATCCAAATGAAACATGTGGGGGGCCTATACTCTTATGGCGTTCTCACAATGAGTACGATCGTACATATCATAAGGCTATTCTCGTGCGAGAGGTGACTAATCCGGATGATAGTGCGAGCAAATTAAGTCAGGATCCGACAGGTGCTTTTCAGAATACATCTTCTTCAGGCAGTCAAAATTCTACTACTTCAAGTTCCCAGGGTGTCGATATTGATGCTGTCATGGCTGAATCCGAATCTACTCTAGAAACATGGCAATCTGATAGTGATGCAGACAGTATACCAGATAAAGATGATGACGATCATGGTGATGTATTTGAGGTGAGTACAAGTGGTAATACTACAAAAATAAGTGTTGGTTTGTGAAAAATAGATAGTACTATTGATGATATAACAAAAGGGGTAAAAGATATCATATCTGGTATGAGTTGTGGTTTCGGTGATCCAGGGTGTATTTCTATGCCAATTAACTGGGCTGCTAATATACCATGAAATACTATAACTGCTCTCGGTTATGCTATACCAGGAGCTAATCAGCCGCCTATTGCCTGTCATAAAGATGTGCGCTGTGGTTACCCAGTTTTTGCCTACCCAACTATTTGTTCTTCTACCTGATACCCTACATGTACTTGGCCTTCTGATTCGCAAGGTGCAGGAGGTGCTTTTGATTACTATGGTGGCTCAGCTGCTACTGGTGGTAATGGTCTCAATGATGCACCAAATGCTGGAT
>CAZRUI010000023.1:0-13614 GCA_964603225.1 uncultured Candidatus Peribacteria bacterium
GAGTCGTGAGTTGTCATATTATAGGAAGTACAGGGCATGAGAGTATCAATAGTCAGCTCCTGAATTTCGGACGGACTGGTCTCGCAGCTATGCAAAACAAATGGAATTCTCTCTATACTGATAGTCAATGGCAACTCTGTATTGACGGTTCTGTTTTAGTTGCTGATACACAAGCAATAAGTACTGGAGGTTCTTCTGCAGGAGGTGGAGACAAATTTACTTTTGTTGATTCGGATATCCTCGTTTTTGGTTCATGACTGAAAAAAACTGATAATAATACGCCTACTCCAATTGATTTGTCGACAGTTGCAGGTGTTACCGTGCCTGCCAATGCAAAGGCAGTACAACTCTATGTGTATTGTGCTAACTACACCAGTCAAAACGAAGGTGTACACCTCAAGCTTGGTCGTTCTTCTACTGCGATGATGCGTGCCTGTGCACAAAATGTTTTTGGTGCAGCAAATGATGTGGATACCAATACAGTGATCGTTCCTCTTGCAGATGATAAAAAGACCATTTATTATTCTTATACTGTTCCTGCAACTGAAAATGGTGGACAGGTAGCTTTTTACCTCAGAGGTTTTATCACAGAATAAAAGTATTATTTACATTATATTATTATAGTGTATAATATTTTCATGAATGAATCAGAAATACTATTATATTCTGTCAATTCCCCTTATCGTCGATTAGGCCGTCGAGTGTTTTTATGTAGGCAACAGTGTGCTACTTGTCACTGTCCAAAACAAGTACAAGTAGCACTTTCTCAAACGCCATATTTGGTAGAGCAGCTACTAGAATTACCTGAAATTTATCCAGAAATACAGCGGCTTATTTTTGCTTATAGTGAGCAGTGTTCAGATATTGTATCTGAGCCAGGTGCATGCGAACATGTGGATATGGTTCGTCTCCCAAAATTACCGCTTAGTATTGATTGTCCAGATAAGGATTTGTAGAAAAGTATAAAATAAATTTGACAATTCCGGGAGCAATCCTATACTCCCCGCATACCATTTTTCCCGATCTTTTCGTGCACGAACCAATGAGATAACTCGTCCGTGTTGCTCGTATAGGGGTACCTATACGGTTTTTCTGTGTCTTTTATCCTCTTTTATTCCGTTATGACTGCGAAAAAAACCACCAAGCCTGCAAAAAAAGCAGGTGCAAAAGTGTCTCCAAAGAAGACAATAAAGGCAAAATCAGCTCCAAAAGCGAAGAAACCAGCTCCAAAAAAAGTTGTTAAGCCAGTCAAAAAATTAACCCCAAAAAAAGTGATAAAAGCTAAAAAAACACCCAAAGTAGCTCCAAAAAAAGCTCCTAAAGCAGCAAAAAAAGCAGCTCCAAAAAAGATTGTAAAATCTCCAGCGAAAGCAGTCAAAACAAAACCAGCTCCAAAGGCGAAGGTTGAGAAAGTAAAAAAGGAAAAAGTTGTTGCTCCAAAAGCAAAAAAAGAAGCAGCTCCAAAAGTCTCAAAGAGAGATGTGGCTATGACGACAACTATCAAGTCAGCACGTGTTGAGAAACCAACACACGGAGCGCTCTACGTTCGCTCTGGTCGTCACTTTTTCACAGAAGACCGTTCTATCGTCGAAATGCCAGAACTCATCGCAGCACAACTTGATTCATATGCTTCATTTCTTGACTACGGTCTCAAGGAAGCACTCGAGAGTGTTTTTCCAATCTCAGATTTCTCAGAAGAACGTGTCGAGATTCATTTCAAGGGTATGGAACTCGAGGAACCTCGTTATAGTCCAAAAGAATGTCGTCGAAAAAATCTCAACTACGAGTCATACCTCCGTGTAAAACTCCAGATGCTCAATAAGGAAACAGGAGAAATCAAAGAAGATACTGTCTTTATGGGGGGTATTCCGCTCATGACAGCAAAAGGAACATTTATCATCAACGGTGTCGAGCGAGTTGTTGTCCATCAGATCATCAAGGCTGACGGTATCTCATTTGAAGCTGATGCTGGTGTCTATACTGCGAAAATCAAACCAAAAAAAGGTGCGTGGCTCGAGTTCTCAGTTGATAAGCGCGGTGTTATCACTGTTCGTATCGACAAGAAACGAAAGATGCCAGCAACGACTCTCCTCCGAGCCTTCGGTATTGAGAGCGATGCAGCACTCGTGAAAGCATTTAGTGGAGACAAGGAAATGGTTGCGAAATTTCTCCAACCAACACTCGATAAAGATAAGACAAAAAATCAAGTGGACGCTTGGCATGCTCTCTACAAACTCATCCGACCAGGTGACCTCGGTACTGATGAACGTGTAGAGGATCTGTTCCGTACTACATTTTACAATCCAAAACGATTTGATCTCGGTGAAGTAGCGCGTCTCAAAATGTCTCGAAAACTCGGTGTCAGCAATGTCTACGAAGGAGATGGACGATTCCTCTCAACAGATGACATCGTCGAGACACTTCGTTATCTCATGAAGCTCCAGCTCGATGATCCAACCGCGACACCAGATGATATTGATCGTCTCGATAATCGTCGTATTCGTTCAGTCGGTGAACTCGTCCAAGAAAAATTCCTCGTCGGTCTCGCTCGTATGGAACGTATTGCCAAGGATCGTATGACTGTCCTCAATCTCGATGAATCAACAGCACGAAGTTTTATCAATCATCGTCCAGTAGAAGCAGTGGTAAAAGAATTTTATTCGAGCTCACAACTCTCACAATTCATGGATCAGAGTAATCCTCTCTCTGAACTCGCTCATAAGCGTCGTATTTCTGCGATGGGTCCTGGTGGTCTCACACGTGAACGTGCATCGTTCGAGGTTCGTGACGTTCATCCGACACAATACGGTCGTATCTGTCCTATTGCGACTCCAGAAGGTCCAAATATCGGTCTCGTTCTCCACTTTGCTTCATTCTCTCGTGTTGATAAATATGGATTCCTCCAGACTCCATACCGAAAAGTAGCGCACTTTGTGAAAAATGACGGAAAATCAGCTATCAATCGTATCACTCTCGAAGCTATCACAGATGCAAAAGGCAAGGTTATTGTCGAAGAAAAAATCCTCATGACAGCAGCACATGCTGATGCGCTCAAGAAAAATTACAAAGAAGATGAGATCCTCGTACGTGGTTACCTCACTGATGAGTATGAGTATGTCGATGCCTATATCGAACGTGATTTCACTATCGCTGAAGCCAACTCTCCGATTGATACACACGGTAACTTCGCAGAAACTCGTCTCGGTGCTCGTCAAAATAGTGAAGCGACTATCGTCTATGTTCGTGATATTACACACATCGACGTCTCTCCAAAACAAATCGTCTCAGAAACTACTTCTCTCATTCCGTTCCTCGAACACGACGATGCGACTCGTGCAGAAATGGGTTCAAACATGATGCGTCAGGCTGTTCCACTCGTTCATTCTACTGCGCCTATCGTTGGTACAGGTAATGAGCTCGAGTTTGGATACAAGAGTGGTTACTGTGTTCGTGCAGAGCACAATGGAAAAGTCCTCGGTGTTGATGCAAAACACGTTACAGTGATGTATGACAATGGTGAAAAGAAAACCTACGAACTCCTCACATTTGAGCGATCAAATCATGACATGATCATCCATCAGTATCCTCGTGTCTCACACGGTCAAGAATTCCTCGCTGGCGATGTCCTCGTCGATGGTCACTCTATGGAAAATGGTGAACTCGCTCTCGGGCATAATCTCCGTGTTGCGTATATGCCATGGAATGGATACAACTTTGAAGATGCCGTGATCCTCAATGCCAATCTCGTAGAAAAAGACATGTTCACAAGTGTCTCAATCAATGAATACACACTCGATGTCCGTGAAACAAAACTCTGACCAGAAAGTACTACCAACGATATCCCAAATGTTTCTTCTGCGAAGCTCCGCGACCTCGATGAAAATGGTATTATCCGTATCGGTGCTTTCGTGAAAGGTGGTGATATCCTCGTCGGTAAAATCACTCCAAAAGGTGAACAAGAACTCTCTCCAGAAGAACGTCTCCTCCGTGCTATCTTCGGTGACAAATCAAAAGACGTCAAAGACTCTTCTCTCTACATCCCATCAGGATCAGGAGGTAAGGTGATCGATGTCCAGATTCTCCGAAAAGAAGAAGGTGATAATCTCGCAACAGGCGTCTTCCAACAAGTAAAGGTCTACGTTGCTCAGACTCGTAAAATCGAAGTCGGTGATAAGATGGCGGGTCGACATGGTAACAAGGGTATCGTCGCTCGTATCGTCCCACCAGAAGATATGCCTCATACAGCTGATGGTCAGCCAGTGGATATCATCTTGAATCCTCTCGGTGTCGTCTCTCGTATGAACATCGGTCAAGTCCTCGAAGCGCACCTCGGTGAAGCTGCTCGTCAGCTCGGTATCAAGGTGGCGACTCCAGTACTCAATGGTGTGACTATCGATACAGTCCATGATCTCATGAAACAAGCTGGCATGGATACATCTGGTAAAGTCCAACTCTATGACGGACAAACTGGTGAACCATTCCAAGAACAGACTATGCTCGGTACGGTCTACATGCTCAAGCTGCACCATCTCGTCGAAGACAAGATCCATGCTCGTGCTGTCGGTCCATACTCTATGATTACACAACAGCCTCTCGGTGGTAAAGCTCAAAATGGTGGTCAGAGATTCTGAGAAATGGAGTGTTGGGCTATTCAGGGATACGGTGCTGCCAATATCCTCCAAGAAATCCTCACGATCAAGTCAGATGATATCACAGGACGTACACAGGCATACCGCGCTATCGTGAAAAATGAACATATCAAGCGACCAAGTGTTCCAGAATCATTCCATGTCATGATCAAAGAGCTCCAGGCTCTCGGTCTCAAGATGGAGCTCCTCGAACAAGGTGAAGTCAATGAACGTACTGAAACCTACAACGAACGTATGGGCGAAGTAGAAGTCCTCTCAGAAATAGCTGACACTGCTTCTTCCGCTGAATAATCCTCTCATTTTTTAACTTCTGTTTATGACCCACGATACAACAAACGATGAAAATCTCGCTCCAGAAGAGCTTGATTCTTTTGATCTCACAGAGGAAACTCTTGAGGGAGAGGATGACCTCCTCAAAGAAGATGGAGTTGATGCTGAACCAGATTTTTTTGCTGAAGAAAAAGCAAATTTTCTCGGTGATGATAACATGAATCCGTATCTCACTGATGAGATGACAGATTTTTTGAATGATCGCATCACAGACTATTCTGCGATTGGTAAAAATGCTGGTAAACAAAATATCACTGCTGGTAAAAATCTCAACAAGGTTCGCGGTATCTCTATCTCAATTGCAAAAAAAGAAGATATCCTCGCTCAATCTCACGGAGAAATTCTTATCTCAGAAACAATCAACTACCGTACTCAGCGACCTGAACGTGGTGGTCTCTTTTGTGAACAGATTTTCGGTCCACGAAAAAACTACGAATGTGCGTGTGGTAAATACAAGCGCATTCGTTATAAGGGTATTATCTGTGAACGTTGTGGTGTAGAAGTAACAACTTCACAAGTACGACGTCAGCGCATGGCTCATATCGAGCTTGCTTCTCCAGTAGCGCACATCTGGTTCCTCAAATCTGTGCCTTCTCGAGTTGGTCTCATGCTCGATATCCCAGTCAAAAAACTCGACCAAGTTGTCTATTTTGCCGCGTACCTCATCATCGATGTGCACGAAGATTACCGCCGTGATGCTCTCGCTGCTCTCGAGGATCGATTCAAGCAGACACGAACAGAAATGCAAAAAGAATTCACTGGTATGCTCAATGAAGCAAAGATTGCACATGAAGCAGGTGAAATGAAGGAAAAAGCTGTTCGTGAAATGGAACGTGATTGTGAAAATAAACTCGATGAACTCGATGCAGAATACCGAGAAATGCGAGACAAACTCCAGGCTCTCACATCAGGAACTGTTATCTCAGAACTTGATTACCGTCTCCTTATGGAGCGTTTCCCACAAGTATTCGTGGGAGGTACAGGTGCAGAAGCCATCCGACAACTCCTCGATCGGGTCGACCTCGCTGCACTCATTCAGAGTCTTCAGAAGGACATCAAAACAGCTCCAAAATCAAAAGAAAAGAAACTTCTCCAAAAACTCCGTCTCGCTATCGACTTGTTTTCAAGTCATCAGCACCCACGAGATTTTATTATGGAGGCTCTCCAAATTCTTCCTCCGGATCTTCGTCCGATGATCCAGCTCGATGGTGGGCGTATGGCGTCTTCAGATTTGAACGATCTCTATCGCCGTGTCATTAACCGAAATAATCGTCTCAAAAAACTCATCCAACTCGGTGCTCCAGAAGTCATTCTCAAGAATGAAAAACGTATGCTCCAGGAATCAGTCGATGCACTCATCTCTGGTTCTGTTCGTAGCTCTCGTTCTGGATACGCGATGGCAAACAAACGTAAGCTCAAATCTCTCACTGATATTCTCAAGGGTAAACAAGGTCGTTTCCGTCAGAATCTCCTCGGTAAACGTGTCGACTATTCTGGTCGTTCTGTTATTGTGGTTGGTCCTGGTCTTGAGATGGATCAGTGTGGTCTCCCAAAAACTATTGCACTTACACTTTTCCGACCGTTTGTTATCGGCAAACTCATCGAACGTGAATACGCGTTCAATGTGAAACATGCTGAAAAAATCATCGAAGAAAATACAAAAGAAGTCTGGGATGCTCTCGAAGAAGTCATCGAAGGGAAGTACGTTCTCTTGAATCGTGCTCCAACACTTCACCGACTTGGTATCCAGGCATTCCGTCCTACGCTCGTAGAAGGGAAGGCTATTCATCTCCATCCGCTCACGTGTGTGGCGTTCAATGCCGACTTCGACGGAGATCAGATGGCTGTCCACCTCCCACTCACACCAGAGGCACAGCGAGAAGCTCGTGAACTCATGGCGACATCAGCAAACATGCTCAATCCTTCTAATGGCGAACCAATCGTATCACCAACACAGGATATGATTCTCGGTTGTTATTATCTCACCAAAGAAGAACCAGATTCATTCAAAGACAACATTTTTGGTTCATTTGATGATGCATCAGTCGCATTTATGAACCATGAAATCACACTCCATACACAGATTCGTGTTCGTAATTGGGTCCCTCTTACAAAAGATGGTCCATATACGACCTACGGACGTATGTTGTTCCACGCAGCACTTCCAGCTGGATACCAATTCCAGAATATGACGATGACAAAGAAGCAGCTCTCAAAACTGCTTTCTGCTATCTTTGAAATATATGGAACAGAGCAAACAGCTGTTGTTGCGAATCAGATAAAAAATCTCGGCTTCAAATATGCGACTATGTCAGGTCTCTCTATCTCAGAGAGCGACATGCTTACGCCAGATAACAAGACCGAAATCCTCGAAAAAGCGACAGAAAAAGTCCGAACCATCCAGTCTATGGCGTACGAAGGATTCCTCACAGATGATGAGCGTTATGAGCAGTCTATCCGTATCTGGAGTCAGGCAAAAAACACGATTGAATCAGAAATGAAAAAAGTGTTTCCAAAAGAAAATCATATTTATCACTTCATCGATTCTGGTGCCCGAGGTTCTTGGGGTAACGTCACACAGCTCTGTGGCATGAAGGGTCTCGTAGCATCTCCATCAGGAAAAACTATCGAACTTCCAATCAAATCAAATTTCAAAGAAGGTCTCACAGCACTCGAATACTTCATCGCGACACACGGAGGTCGTAAAGGTAAAGCCGATACAGCGCTTAAAACAGCTCAATCTGGATACATGACTCGTCGTCTCGTCGATGCAGCTCAAAATATCCTCGTTCGCGAAGAAGACTGTGGTACACTTCACTATGAAGACGTCCCACGTGATGGAAGAAAATCAGTCGTATTCCAGGAATCATTTGAAGAACGTATTTACGGAAAGGTTCTCGCAAAAGATCTCACAGAAGGAAATGAAGTTATCGCGAAAAAAGGTGATATCATCGATCAGTCACTCTTGAAGACTATTCTCGCTGCCAAGATGCCAACTATTCCAGTTCGTACTATGCTCATGTGTGAGACACACGAAGGTGTATGTCAGCACTGTTATGGTATGGATCTCGCACGAAATCGTATTGTCGATATCGGTTCTCCAGTTGGTATCGTCGCTGCTCAGTCAATCGGTGAACCTGGTACTCAGCTCACGATGCGTACATTCCACTCTGGATGAGTCGCGAAAGAAGGAGGAGACATCACCACTGGTCTTACTCGTGTTGAAGAACTCTTCGAAGCTCGTACACCAAAATACCTCGCAAAAATCAGTCATATCGACGGTGAAGTAACAAAAATCGAACATACAAAAACATCTGCGTCTATCTTTGTTCGTGCTCACAAGCCTGAAACTCGAGAGTATTACATCCCTCATGACTATGAACAAGAAGTCAAAACAGGAGATACTATTAAGCCAAAACAGATGCTTGCTCGCAATCCAGAAACAAAACAAAAGATCTTGGCAACCACAGGCGGTGTCGTATCAAAAGTAGAAAATGGTATCATCTATGTCTCTGACACAGAAGCACAGACACTCGAATACGTCATCCCATTTGGTCGTAAAGCAACTGTTCAAAAAGGAGACCTCGTTCAAAAAGGAGACAAGCTCTGTGAAGGAAATATCGATGTCGAAGAACTCATGACTGTTGCTGGTCCAGCAAAAGCTCAACAATATATCGTTGCTGCGGTCAAAGAAATCTACGCATCTCAAGGTCAAACAGTGAACGCGAAACACGTCAGCTGTATTATCCGACAGATGTTCTCAAAAGTCACGATCATCGAACCAGGAGATTCAGAATTTTTCCAAGGAGATACTATTGATATCGGAGTCTTCAATGACACAAACAAAAAACTCGTCGCTGCTGGCAAGAAACAAGCCATTGGTCAGCGTCTCGTTCTCGGTATCGCAAAAGTCTCTCTCTACTCAGATTCTTGGCTCTCTGCTGCATCATTCCAGGAAACAGTGAAAGTTCTCGTGGATGCTGCTAGCAAGCGTCGTATCGATCACCTCGAAGATATCAAATCAAACGTGATTATTGGTCGTCGTATCCCAACACTTGGATACTTCCAAAACAATCTCGAACCTGATGAAGAATACTATGAAGGAAATGTGACAGATGTGACAGAAGTACATTCTGCTCATGCCCTTGTCCCAGATGTTGAATAATCCCTACATCTTCCCAAAAAAATCCCCACCATTTGGTGGGGATTTTTGCGGCACCAGGAAACCCCGTACGCCGGAAGCGACGGTATCATGACACCCAAAGCTCGTGGAGCTGACAGAGTACGGGGAGGAATGGTACTACTAGAATATTGGACAACGGACATATAATGACTCAACGAGTTGTCCAATATTCAAAACCTAGGAAAATCGTATGAAGTATTCTTACAAGAATCAGATTTTCATAGACGCCAAAAGAAACCCCGGATGTAGCAAAGCGGAATCCGGGGAGTAGGTCATTAGTATATCATTAGAGAAACATGCCTATTACCATGCCCATAGCGCTGAGGGCGAAGAGCGAATATCCAGCAGTGATGAAGTAGAGCTTTGCCGGACGCATATCATAGAGGTAGTGAATAGCGATAAAGAGGGCAACAAATATTCCGAAATTGTATCCCAGGATCAGCCCTTTGATAGCTCCAGACCACTGCAAGTGTTTGAGAAACGCTGTCATATCCGCTGCCAGAAAAAAGAGCATAGGTGTTTGCCAGACAAGAGCTGTTTTCGCACGTTGTCTGAGGGAGACATCCTGGAGTTCCAGATTTGCGAGGCGACGCCACGTTTTACCAAAGACGCGAGAGTGTACCAGATAACACCAATAGCTAATGCTACACCAATAGCGAGAATGTTCGAAAACCACTCAATATCAGTGATGAGTGAGAGGGTAGTATCGAGATCGAGAGTGATGGTCATATAATTAGAGGACAAAACCAATAACGAGACCCATGAGACTCATAGAAACTATCGTATATCCTGCGACAATAGCATAGAGCTGAAGCGGACGTTGTTCGTAGAGATAATGGATGGCCATAAAGAGACAGATAATGAGGCCGAGGTCATAGCCAATAAGAAATGCTTTTGCAGGAGTATCGTATTCAAAATGCTTACAAAATGCAGCAATATTTGCCGCAATAATAAATGTTATAGGTATATTCCACACCATAGCATTTTTTGCTCGGATATTTTTTGTGTCTTCTTCCTTAAGTCCGACGAGATTGCGCCAGGCTGTCCCAAAGACACGAGGGTGAAACCATATGATGCCGAGTACTGTCGAGACAATAAGTGCTGATATATCAGCAGTCCAAGAGATATTGCTCATGATATGAAGAACCGCAGAAAGGAGATCCATAAAAGAAGTGTGTAACTAGTGTATTATCGTCTCATATTTTGAAAATAGAGAATGATTGCGTAAAAGATTTTTTATTCATAATCAATAAAACCCACTACCATTCTCTCTTTTATACTTATACTAGGTTCATGCGTTCTAAAAAATACCGCATGAATTCTGCTCTTATTGCTTTTATTATTGCCACTCTTGCTGTGCTGTGGTCTCTTGGGAGCTGGCTTGTTGTTCGGACTATTGAGGAACCGAGGTATGTTGTGGTAGAAAAGAGAAATGGATATGAGATCCGTGATTATGCTCCACACATCGTCGCAGAAGTAGAAGTGTCTGGATCGCGTGATGTTGGACTGAATAAGGGTTTCAGACTCCTCGCTGATTACATATTTTGAAACAATACCAAAAGTACCTGAATAGCTATGACTACACCAGTCACAGAATCCGTCTCTGAGCCAGTAGCGATGACAGCGCCAGTGATGGAACAGGGGAGTGATGATATGCGCCGTGTGACTTTTTCTATGCCGAGCATGTATACCATAGAGACTCTTCCAAAACCCAACAATCCAGCAGTGAAGCTCCGAGAGGTTCCCGCTCATCGTGTCGCCGTGAAGAGATTTTCTTGGTATGCCACCGATAGTCGTGTAACTCGACTTCAGTCTCGTCTCCTCGATGCACTGCAACGCGATGGTATCAAAACACTCTGAGTTCCTACGTATGCAGGATACAATCCTCCTCTCAGTGCTCCCTGGATGCAGAGAAATGAAGTGATGGTCGTGATTGTAAAATAAAGATTTCAACGTTTCACATTTTCAATATTTTTCTGAAAAATAACTTGCCAGGAAAATATTTTTGAATAGAATACGAGGGTATTATTGTCTAATTCCTCTCCTATGAAGCCTCTTGATGGACGCCAGCGTGACATCCTCGATTTTCTCTACGATAATCAGGAATACAGTATGACCCTCGCAGATATCTGAGAAGCAGTCGGTATTGATCACCCACAGAAGGTTCTCGATAAAATCGATCAACTCATTCGTATGGGCTATATTGCAAAGAGCCCCTTTGGTGGCTATCAGGTCCTCAGGAGATTCGAAGAAACAGATCAGCTCACGATTCCTTTTTTTGGCTTTGCACAGTGCTGAAATGCAGGGAAGAGTATCCTCGCTGAATATCCTCGCAAAAAACTCGAGGTCGACAAAAAGCTCATCGTCCAATCAGAGAAAGACAGTTACTTTATTACTCGTGCAAAAGGGGATTCCATGGAACCATTTATTCACTCGGGCGATTTTCTCCTCATCAAGGTACAAAATGGTTTTAATCCCGAGGACAAAGTCATGGTTGTCCATAATGGACTCCCGAAGATCAAAAAAGTACTCCAAGATGGTGGTAAGCTCGTCCTCCGATCATTTAATCCTGAATTCGGTGATTTCGTGGTCGATGAGGATGATACAGCGGAGATTGTGGGAGTCGTGAAAGAGCGATTCTCAAAAGATACATTTACGGTCTAAATAAATTTGACAAATTTAAAAAATACAAATAATTGGTATTTGTAACCATATTTCTATGCCTTCTCCATCCCCTCAACCTATAGAGCTTGTTACTATCACAAAAGAACAACTTGCTCAATTGAAAAAACAATATCCAGGACTTTCAGAAACAATGATGCAATTTCAGCAACAAGCATCAGACGCTCAAACAGCAACACCTGAAAAAACTGAAACCGCGACAGAAACCATAAACTACGAAACTCTCAAAACCGAACACGCAGAACTCCTCAAACAAGGTAAAACCTCTCTTGAAATCGCGGGATGGCTCTGAGAAAAACTGAGCATCTCTGCTTGGAAAGAATGAAAATTTCACGGAGAGAGAAAAGTCCTCTCAACGCCAACAGGAGAAGAGATGACTCGGCTCCAGAAATTCACACAAATGCTCGGAATATCATGGTCAAAAGCAAATGGTGGTTCTGATAATCATGCAGACTTCCTCCTCCTCGATGGCTATGTCCAAAATGCTCTCTTCGGTCAGGCAAATATGACACAAGTCAACGCACGACTTGATACATTTCATACTGACTGGCAAAAAATGGGAACAGATTATGCTGCAAAAGCAAAATATCTCCTTGAAAAAGTTGGTCTCGATATTCGTGGTGATTGGAGTAAGCTCACGGGCATTCGCTACGACTATGGTGGCTTCGGCTTTTCGGATGGACTGTTTGCTTCGGGTACTCTGGATGGTGGCGGTGTCCGCAGTTTGTGACTCTATCAGCGCAGTTCGTATGTCTACCTCTTCAATGCTTCTTGCGCTCGTCTTTGTTTTCTCGCATAGATACTCTCCCGTTTTGGTCATTTGATTCTTTGATCATTTTGAGCCTGCGACTCGGCATGCCTTCTGGCATACCTCTCATTTTGTAGAAAATATTTCCTATGGCTCGATACGAACATTTGCCAGTTTTTCGTGATGGCTATGAGTTGGTACTCCGTGTTTTCCGTTTCACAAGTACACTTTCCAAGGCACATAAGTATTCAATCGGTGAGATGCTCCGCACGGAATCACTCAAAATCTTGCAAAGTATTGTTGCTGCCAATTCTGAATACGCCTGAGAAAAACGAATCGCCTTGCTTTCTGAAGCCTTGCTGGCTCTCGAAACTGTGAGGATACTCATGCGTACTGTTCACGACCTTCAGTGATGCACGACAAAACAATTTGCTCACGTAGCAGAATCGATAGAATCAGTCAGCAAGCAACTTGCTGGATGGCATCGAAGTATGCCCTGAAAAATGGAGGCTCGCAGATGACCAGAATCGTAGTCTCTATGGAGACTATGAGCGTGTCAGGAGTATCAGAGATGATACATTGATTGATATACTTCAATTAGCGTAACTCACCAGATAGGAGGAGTATTCGTATTTCTCACATCGAATTTTTCATCTCACAAAGTTCGGGCATTCGCAACGACAATGGTGACTTCGACAATTCGAATGAACTGTATGCTTCGGGTACTCTGGATGGTGACAATGTCCACAGAATGTGACTCAATCAGCACAGTTCGAATGTCAACCACAACAATGCTTCCAGCGCTCGTCTTTGTTTTCTCGCAGGTACCCTATGCTCGACCTCATATTTCAGGCATACTTTGACTGTCGCCGTCGCAAGAGACGCACGCTCGAAGCTCTTCAATTTGAGGAGCAGTACGAGAAACACTGTCTCAGGCTTCATCACGAAATCATCACACAGACGTATCAGCCTGACAACTACCAGCTCATCTATGTCACTGATCCAGTGATGCGAGAGATTTT
>CAZRUI010000024.1:0-12274 GCA_964603225.1 uncultured Candidatus Peribacteria bacterium
AAGCCAAGAAAGAAACGGCTTCTGGTATCATCCTCCCAAAAGAGCAGAATGATAGTCCAAACGTGTTCACGGTAGAAGAAGTAGGTCCACTCGTCAAAGAAAAACTCGGATATGAACTCAAGAAAGGAGATAAGGTTATCAAGGGACAATATTCTGGTGATGATATCAAAATCGATGGAGAAGAAAATCTCACCATCGTCGCTGCAGAATATATCCTCGCGAAGGTTGATTAGTCCGTACCATTATTCATTTTTCATTCTTAATTTTTCATTTTCAAAACTATGGCTAAAAAACAAGTTCTCTTTGGTGATGCAGGTCGTCTCAAAATGCTCGAAGGTGTCAAAAAACTCCACGAAGCCGTCTCAGCTACTCTCGGTCCAAAAGGTCGTAACGTCGTCTTCCCAAAGAGCTATGGAGCACCTCAGGTTACCAATGATGGTGTGACTATTGCAAAAGAATTTGATCTCGAGGATCCAATCGAAAATATGGGTGCAGAGCTCATCAAGGATGTCGCTTCAAAGACCAATGATGCAGCTGGTGACGGTACAACAACCGCAACAGTCCTCACGTATGCGATGATATCAGAAGGTCTCCGTGAGATTCGCTCAGGCATCAATGCTATCGAACTCAAAAATGGTATGAAGCTCGCAGCAAAAGAGGTTGCCAAAGAACTCAGCAAGCATTCTCGTCCAGTGAAATCTTCTGAAGAAATCGCAGCTATCGCGACTATCTCTGCTCAAAATGAAGAAGCTGGTAAAATCATCGCTGATGCTATGGATAAAGTAAAACGTGATGGTGTGATTACTGTTGAAGAAGGGAAGACATTTGGTATGACAGTCACTGTCACAGAAGGTATGCAATTCAAAAATGGATACATCGCTCCATATATGGTGAATGATGCAGAAAAGATGGAAGCGAAGTATGCTGATGTGCCAGTCCTCATTACAGATAAGAAAATATCTTCTACCAAGGATATTTTGAAGATTCTCGAATCTCTCCTCCAATCAGGAAAACGAGAGCTCGTGATCATCTGTGAAGACCTCGATGGTGAAGCACTCACAACCGTTGTTCTCAATAAGCTCAAAGGGGTATTTTCTATCCTTGCTATCAAGGCCCCAGGTTTTGGTGATAGGCGAAAAGAAAATCTCGCTGATATAGCACTCCTGACTGGTGCTGCAGTCGTTTCAGAAGAAATCGGTCTCAAGCTCGATACTGTCGGTCTCGAAGTTCTCGGTAAAATCGACTCTATCACAGCGACAAAAGAAACAACAACCATCGTCGCAACACAAGCAAGTAAAAAAGATGTCGAAGCTCGTGCGAGTGAAATCCGTCGCATGATCGAAAAAACAGATTCTGACTATGACAAAGAAAAGATGGCAGAACGTCTCGCTCGTCTCATCGGTGGTGTCGCAGTGATCAAAGTCGGTGCTGCAACAGAAGTGGAGATGAAAGAACTCAAGCTCCGTCTCGAAGATGCACTCAATTCGACGAGAGCTGCAGTAGAAGAAGGTATCGTCCCAGGTGGCGGTGTCGCACTTCTCAAGGCTGCGAAAGTCCTTGATTCTGTCAAAGCCCCAAATGCTGATCAGCAAATCGGTGTCGAGATCGTAAAACGTGCTCTCCGATATCCGACGAAGAAGATTGCAGAAAATGCTGGTCAAGAAGGTGCTGTCATCGTGAACAATATCCTCGAACACAAAGACTTCAGCTACGGTTATGATGCTGCGAAAAATGTCTTTGTTGACCTCGTCGATGAAGGCATCATTGATCCAACAAAAGTTCCACGAACAGCGCTCGAAAATGCAACTTCTATTGCAGGTATGTTCCTCACAACAGAAGCGGTTATCTACGAGCTCCCGGAAAAAGAAAAACCAATGCCTCCTATGGGCGGTGGTATGGGATGAATGGGTGGTATGGGAATGATGTAATAGATTTAAATTTAAAAAATCCTCTTCAGTTCGAAGAGGATTTTTTGTTCCATAAGAAATACAATGCGCAAGACTAAAAGTACTTTCCAATGAGTATTTTTTGTCTACAATCATTCTTAATAACTTATGGATCATAATATTTTGCGGATAGTGGTGTTTGGGCTTGTGACTTTCTTTGTTGCTATGCTGATTACTCCCACATATATCTGACTCTTGCGACGATTTAAGCTCGCAAAACAAATCCGCACCGAAGCATCGCTGGGTGGGGGAGAGGCAACAAAATATCGTGCACTCCATCTTCATAAGCAAGGGACTCCGAATATGGGGGGAGGTATGATATTGATTGTTGTAGCGATTATGGTACTCGCAACCGTCTTTTTTAAATCAATTCAGTGACCACTTGGCCTCAATCTCCACTATACTCTCTGGAATCGTAATGAGACTTATCTTCCTCTTTTTGCTCTCTTCTCTATGGGTATTCTCGGAGCGATAGATGATTTTCTGAATGTACGAAATATCGGTGGTAAGAAGGGGATGAGTGCTCGAGTAAAAATGTTTGGTCTGACGCTTTTTTCTTTTGCTGGAGCTTGGTGGTTTTTTACAAAACTCGGTCATGATAGTATCACTATTCCTGGTTTTGGACTCGTGAATATCGGCTGGGGCTATGTGGTTCTGAGTATCCTCGTCATCACTGCTATGGCTAATAGTGTGAATATCACTGATGGTCTCGATGGTCTCGCTGGAGGACTTTTGGCACAAAACTATTTCCTCTATGCGTTTATCACATATAACGAAAATCTCTTTTTGCTTTCGACTATTTGCGTTGTGATAGCCGCCGCACTCGCAGCATTTCTCTGGTTCAATATCAAGCCTGCACAATTCTATCTCGGAGACGCTGGAGCGCTCGGCCTTGGAGGTGGACTCGCTGTGATGGCACTGATGACAGATACACTTGTTGTGCTCATCATTATATCACTGATCTACATCTGGGAGATTGTTTCTGTGATTATCCAGATTACTAGCAAAAAACTTCGCCATGGTAAAAAAATATTTCTTATTGCGCCCTATCACCACCATCTCGAAGCAAAAGGGATGATGGAAGAAACGATTGTGATGAAGTTCTGGCTTCTTGGCGCACTTCTCTCGGCAGCAGGTCTTATCTTTTATCTCCTACCCCCACTATGGTAGCACGCTCGTATATACTCGATACGAAGGCGGTTCAACGCAATAGCCCTCTGGTGCTCTCAGCACTCCTGACCTCTATTGTAAAAAAACATCTATCATGAGCGGGCAGGGAAGACTTGGCAGGACTCGTTTCCACGGTGACATTTTTCAGAGATATAGTGACCATTGTGACCAGTAAACCGATTATCAATTTTGAACTTCGTATGTACGAAGGATCTTTGAAGGATCTCCTCTCAAAAACCCTCCAACAACACGGTTTTGAAAATAATATCCATCTTCATTTCCGATAATCTCGGATATGACTTTTTCTCGTACCATTATTCCTCTGATACTCTCCTGTGTGATTTGTCTTCTCTTCATACAGAGTTGTGATATTCGTGAATATAGAGGCTACCATACTGATGCTGTTGTGAGTGGTGATCAGACATTTCTCACCGAAGGAATTATCAAACAATGACCCCTCTCAGAGCAGTGGATGATTGATATGATTGACGCATCTGAGAAACGAGCCTGGGTTGCTGTCTATACTTTTACGCTTCCTGGTTTTCGTGAAGCACTCATGAGGGCGCAGAAGAGGGGAGTCGACGTGCGTGTGATACTTGAGAGATTTCCATTCTGAAATACATCGCTCAATCGAGAGACGCAGCTATTTCTCCAGAAAAATAAAATTCCACTTCATCAAAGTGGAGAAAAACAATTCGCATTTATGCATGCGAAATATATGCTGTTTGATAATGATTGGATTATAGAGACGGCAAATTGGACACGAGCGAGCTTTAGTTCGAATAGAGAATTCTTCCTCCAAGGACGAGATCATGAGATATATAAAAATCTCGAAGCAATATTTCTAGCTGATTTTGAAGGTGGGAAATGAATCTCCGCGGATATTCGATTACTCGCATGACCGACGAATGCACGAGAGAGATTGACTGATTTTTTAGAAGGAACAGAAAAAACAATTGATATTTATGCGCCGAGTTTTTCTGATGCAGGACTTTTGACTACTCTCGCTCAGCTCTGTTATAGAGATAAAACTATTCGCCTTTTGCTCGCTGATTATGATAATGATAATCAGCAAAAGCCTGATTATGGGCGCTGTATCCAAGTGCGCACTATGAAAAAATCATTGCATGCAAAAAGTATTATCCGCGATAGTCAGAGCGCTTTTCTGGGAAGTTTTAATTATACGAAGAATTCCCTCGAAAATAATCGAGAGATTGGACTTTTTATTTCGTGAGAAGTGGTAAAAAGTATCTCACAATCATTTGAATCTGATTGGAAACAATCAGAAGTTGCTCTCAGATAAAAATCATTACTATAATCCTATGCTGCGCAAAATAGCACTCCCACTCCTCTGAATCATTGCCGGAATTGGTCTCTTTTTTTGGTGGTTGAGTTATTGGCCAGCGCAAGTGACACTTCCTGATAGTGGTGCTGATTTACTCTGGCGGTCAATACAAAAAAAAGAAAATGGATGGGAGCGTGGCACTCCAAATAAGCGAGCTGATTTTATGAGTTACCAAGAAGGAAAGCTGGTTCTCTATGGACAGGGGAAACAGCCAAAAATATCAACAGAAGACATAACTAAAAATATATCTATCGATGACGGAGTGTGGATTATTCGTTCACTCGATGAAGGTCAAAAAATATCAATCAAAGCCGGAAATATACAGGCAACACTCGATGGAGTCGGCGGTGTATTTATCGATGTTAGCCAGAAACTGATTGCCAATTTTGATGCAAATGTGACTCTTGGATCAAAAAAACTTCTTCCCGCCTTTCTCTCTCGTGATGGTGTTCAAGAATTTTTTGACATCGTAGAGCAAAAAGATCTCATACCTGCTGACCTCTGGCTGGTGTATGCGACATTTTTTCCACGTGACCAAGCAAAAGTCCTCTGAAATATTTCAAAGAAATTTCTCGATACGATGATACGGACACTTATCGAGCGAGAGCCAGAATCAGCAGAAGAGGGCGTATTTAAACGCGATATACGAGTCAGAAATGCACTCGATGAAATACGCTCTATTATTGCAAAGATTGATAATGGAGATTCTTGTGGCGTTGATCGATCTTCGTGTTTTACATTTCTATCAGATATCCTCACACGTGAGAAACAGCGTTTTCCAGAAGTCTTCCTCCCTCTCGAACATGCGATACAGGCATGGATACAGCTCGATACTGATGTCCAAGAAGCTGGGTATTCGTGGGCAAATATATTTCGAGCGTATCATACACAGCTCATAAAGTGAGATGCTCGTGCTCGAGTCATACGTGATAAGTCTATCCTTGATATGATAAAATCTGGTACGACGACTTCGAGCCTTGAAACATGGGAATATCTCACACAGATGCTTGCTAGCCAGAAGCTCTGAAGTGCCTACTCGCTCCAAATTGTGAGAGAGATGATTCGTATTGGTGATGTCCTACAGCGGTCAAATGATATCCCAGAGGAGACGAGAAAAGCTCTCACAAAAAGTGCAGTTGAGTCACTCTCAAACCTCAAAACAATTCTCGAAAATACGTATTTTACCAAAAAAGAATATTGGTTCGTCCTCCGTACGGATCTCGTGGATAGCGAAGGAAATGCTATCAAAAATCAAGTATTTATTGCTGACCTGCAGGAACTCATCAAGCAGATAGATAGTTCTGGCCTTATTCTCTCATCAGCCAAAGAAGAAAGTAATCTGCCTGTTATACGAGCACAGCTCGTCTGGTTTAATTGTATCTTTTCAAAAAATGATGAGTACGTCACCAATCCTCGTATCTGTCGTACCACCAAGGCCGAGGTCAAAAAATAACGACGTGACAGAAGAGAGTTTTCCACTATACTCCCACCGTTTAATTCACTTTCTATGGCAAAAATTCGTATTACTTGGGTACAGGTTATGGCCGTCTTGGCATTATTTGGTATTCTTCTCGGTGTTGTCGGCACCGCATGGCTCTCTATGCTTCCAACAGATGCTTCAGTAAATGCAGTACCAACTCCAACCATTTCTGCAGAAGTTAATTCCTAAAGTCGCTTCATGATACAAAAAATCTGACGATTCTTGAGCCTATGTTTTATAGGTTTTCTTCCTTGGTCTGTTGCTCTCTCAGTGCTCGGAACCGAACGATTAGGATTTGAGTGGATGCGTTTTGCAAAAGAAATAGCACTCATAGCATTTACTGGTGTACTTCTGCTCGATGGTATCTTGAATAAGAGAAAAATTCGCTTTGATAGTATCGATATTTTCATCGGCCTCTACATCATTTCTCTCGTTATTGTGAGTTTTATTGAGGGTGCCTCTCTCATGTGAATGGTCTATGGACTTCGTTATGATACGGAATTCTTGATTGCTTTTGTATTGCTCAGAAGAGCATTTGCTTGGTGGGGTATTGGCTTTCGCGAACTTGCACATGTATTTATCGTGTCGGGCGGATTCATGCTCTTTGCGAGTCTCCTGATTCGGTATGTTTTCTGAGAAACTATTCTCACTGTTTTAGGATTTAGTGGGCAAGTCAGTGTTTGGGATGGGGCAGGACCTCCTCCTATTTATCACGGTATACCAGGTGCTGCTGTTGTTCGATTTCAGGGCATGCTTGAGGGGCCAAACCAGATGGCATTTTTCCTCTTGGTCTACATGGGGACATATCTGACACTCTTCTTTCGCTACAAGAAATACCGCTTTATCAATAGTGTTATCACGCTCTTATTGGTATTTTTGCTGACACAAACCTATAGCCGTAGTGGACTCCTTGGTTTTGTTGTTGGTTCTGGTTTTTTGATTATCACATTTTTGATTCAAAAGATTCGAGTTTTGAAACATGGTTTTTCATGGAATAAAATTGCCTGGAAAAAAATCATCACCACAACACTTCTCATTGCTCTCGGGGCTATTATTGCCATCTTTCAGTTCGGACCAAAGTTTACAGAAATCATCGCACGAAAAGGATCCACTTCTGCACATTTTGAGCGCATGTATATCGGCTATGTTCGTTTTCTCGAGGAACCATTTGGTCATGGTCTTGGTCAGGCAGGACCAGCGAGTCGAGCTATTGCTCAGGTGAACCAGAAACCTATTCCGACTTCTACCCTTGATGGAGAGATGAAAAAACTCGCTGAATTTTTCTCAGAACGAAATAAGGACTTTGTTTTCAATATGGAGCACTATTATATACCAGAAAGCTGGTATATTCAGCAGTTAATAGAGGGTGGCATAATTGGTTTCTTTTTCTTTATCTGTGTCTTTGTGGCGATGATTTTCTGACTCAAGAAATATCCTGTGTTTATAGCAACCGTTCTCGGAGTTCTTGTGATGAACACATTTCTTCATTCTTTTGAATCTGTGCATACGGCACTAGCTCTCTTTATGATTCTAGCGAGCGTACTATATCATGACTAGTAAAATAGCCTTTTTTCTTCCCGGAGCACTGATTTAAATTTTATCAATTCTTTCTCTCTTGGAGAGAGATCTCGAAAAGCAGTCCTGTGCCATCAATTACTGTTTTGAGCTGGTTCTCGATAGGTATTTTGTATAATGGGGAGCTTATAGTATCGATTTAAGAAGGTCTTTATTAGTATTAGATCAGCCTCAAATCTTTCTTTGTCTTCAGTAATTTTTATAGAAACTTCCTTACCATCTTCGAGAATAACGAAGTATGTTCACCACCCAGGGAGAAATCGAATTATGAATCTCTCAAATTGATATTGTTCAGGGAGGACCATATTTTCACGTGCACCGTGAAGTATATTGTATGCTCTTGTGTTTACGCTCAATGCAAATTGCGAGAGAATGTGGATAATCCTTTTTGCAGTTTCGAGAGCTGCGTAATGAGCCTCCATGTGTTCAGGAATGTTTCCTGGTATAATAATCGATTCTGAGTAATCGTGGTGAGACGTCGTGACCATCAAAAATAAGGGTGAAAAAATAAAAAATATTCGCTGTAATATAACAGAAAAATCTGTATGTCAAATTAATAGAAGAAAAAATAAAAAAAATCTCTATACTGTGCGCATGAAAATCGCTATTGTTCATGAGATGCTTATCAAGCTCTGAGGCGCAGAGAGAGTACTTCTTGAGCTCACGAAAATGTATCCAGAAGCCGATATTTTTACGCTCATGTACGATGAAAAAAAAGTTGGCAGTATTTTCCCAAAAAATCGCATCTGGTGTAATACCCCTGCTCAGACACTTTTTTCTCTCACAGGGAAACCGCGACTGTCTCTTCCGCTCATGCCAGCTTCGGTGAAAAAGATAAATCTCACAGGATACGACCTCGTTATCTCCAGTTCATCAGGATTTGCTCACGGTGTTTCGGTTGACCCTGCTCGGCCCTATGCGATGCATATTTGTTATTGTCACTCGCCAGCTCGGTATCTCTGGGATGCAACGGAGGAAGTCCAAGCACAGCTCGGCGTGAACAAAGTAGAAAATACAGGAGACATTCTCTCGAAAATAAAATCAGCTCTAGGTGGCCCTATCGTTCGCTCGCTCTTCGATCATCTCCGAACAATAGACCTCGAAGCATCTAAAAACCCACATCTCTATATCGCGAATAGTGCAGAAGTACACAGACGTATCGAACAGTATTATCATCGTGATTCTCTTATCCTCTGGCCACCAGTGCAGACGTCACAATTTACCATCGGACCAATTCCGATTTCAAAGAGACAATACTATGTGGTGACGAGCGCACTTACACCTTTTAAACAAGTAGATAGAGTCATTCGTGTGATGACCAAGCTTGGAACTTCAGTAAAGATTATTTGAGACGGAGCTCAAAAGGTAGAATTGCAAAAAATAGCAGGAAAAAATATCGAATTTCTCGGCAGAATCTCGGATGAAGAAGTAATCAAAGTCTACATGAATGCTCGAGGCTTTCTCATGCCTCAAAAAGAGGATGCAGGTATCGCACCTCTTGAGGCCATGGCTGCTGGTGTACCTGTTTTTGGTCTCGCGAAAGGAGGACTCCTAGAAACCAATATTGACGGTGTGAATGGTCGATTTTTCCTCGAGGAGACTGATGAGAGTTTTCGCGCAGGATTTCAGCAATTTGACCGCGAAATAGGAGAGGGGAGATATGATAATGGAAGTGTTTTTCAGGAACACGTACAGAAATATAATAATGAGAATTTCTGTCGTGAATTTCAGAAAATTGTCCAGGAACATATGAAGGGTTAAATTTTCCTTGCCTTTTTATTTTTTCGGTTATACTCACGCTTACTGTTACATATGGGGGTTCTTAGCTCAGTCGGTAGAGCAACAGACTCTTAATCTGGCGGTCCTGGGTTCGATCCCCAGAGGACCCACCATTACATTCAGGAGAAATCCTGATTATCGTGCCTCGCAAGAGGGCTTCTCACGAGCACAGTGTTGGATAAGTAGCCAACCAATCATACTTACTACTTAAAAAATTTATTTATGGCTAAAAAGAAGGAAATCAAAAAAATAGTCAAACTCCAGATCAACGCTGGTGCTGCTAACCCAGCTCCTCCGATTGGTACGGCTTTGTGACCCACGGGTATCCAAATTGCTGACTTTTGTAAGCAATTTAACGATAAAACTCGTGACCGCTCTGGTTGGACTCTCCCAACTATCATCACTATCTACGATGATCGTAGCTTCACATTTGAGACTCGCGAACCACCTATGACCAACCTCATCAAAAAGGCTATCGGTCTCGAAAGCGGTTCTGCTACATCTCACAAGGTAAAAGTTGGTAAACTCACAAAGGCACAGATCGAGGACATCGCAAAACGCAAGATGCCTGATCTCAATGCCAATGATATTGAGGCAGCCATGATGATTGTCCGTGGATCAGCTCGATCTATGGGTGTCGAATGCGAATAGTCGAAAAATAAAATGGGGCTTCGGCCCCATTTTCTGGCCCCATCGTCTAACGGCTAGGACACAGGATTCTCATTCCTGCAATTGGAGTTCGATTCTCCATGGGGTCACCATTTGAAAAATGTCAACACACTCGTTCGGGTGTGTTTTTTTGTTCCTACTTCTGTGACTTTCAAAGCATGAGGAGCTCTTCACCATTATTATTTACTACTTTGACCTCTTTTTGATCTTTAGGTATAGTTTTAGCTCTTTCATCATCTATTGATAACCATTCATCTCATACCCGAGCAAATACTTTTACATCTTTTCTATAATCATATATACCCACCACAGTACCATCTTTATTTGTAATTCTCATCAACATTTGTCCCTTGCTTGCACCCCAAGAATCTCCAGTTTTCCATAAAGTAGCTAATTCCCCTCATTCATATTTTGAGAGGAATTTTTTGGATCTCGTTGGCTCTGTGGATCCAAATTCCTCATTGAATTTTTCAAGATCACAAGCAAAATGTCATATTCATGGAGCTTCTTCTGGTTCAGGATGGGAAAGTGACATAAGTATGTATCTTAAGATTAAACTGTTATATTATGGCATATTCTTATTTATTTTGCAATGGTTTTTCTGGTGAGAGTAAAATTTCATTTAAATTCTCTTTCCATCACTCAAATTCCCATCTCAGAAACTCATATAAACACTCAAAGAGTTCGACGCAGTTCCACGAAGGGTCACCAAGACAAAACAAATCCTCTCATCGTGAGAGGTTTTTGTTTTGTCCGTTCATTCAAAATACGGAGGATTATTCAAAATACGGAGGATTGTTTTTTCTTCTTTTATTCAAATATCTTTCTTAATTCTCCGAGGTCTTCCTGGGGATATCTTCTCTGGCGAATTGGGATGAGACTTCTGCCAAATGATTTTGCATCATCTGCCATAGGTTTTGCATTTCCATTTTTTCCTACTTCTGGCAGTGTATTTCCAAGTCTCTTCATAACAAAAACAAAGTTATCAAAAGAGGTATCAAGTGCTTGAATAAGTGGTTGTTCACTTGCTCGTAGATGGTGGTCATAGCCAGACTGCATGAGAAGTGCATACTCTCTGACCGTTTTTCTCTTCATATGCATGAGGTAGTACTCTAGTTTAGAATCATCGAGATTATGTTTCTTGATAAGTTCGACTATCTGAGGTAAAAATCCAAAAACAGAGAGGAGATCTTCTGTCCCGCCATCTACTGACTTGAAAAAGTGATACTTCATTTTTTCTTCGAGAATATAGGCTATCCAGGCGATAAATCTGACAATACCAGGGTGTTCTCCTGGCTTTATCATACCAAAACCCTGAATAAAATTTTGGAATTTCGCATCATCAACGACACGGAATCCGAGCTCTTCACCTTCTGCTTTTGTTGATTCTTCTACTCCTCCTACCTTCCATGCTTCTGTTCGCATCATGTGCTCAGCATGTTCTGTTGCGCGTTCTTCGTACTGTTCAGCTGTGATACCTTCTTTTTTCATTCGCGCAAACATCTTTTTTCCTTCTTCTGGTACAGGTTGAGAGAAAGTACCATCACGGAGAAATTGTTCATAAACACGACGAGTATTCTGTATGCCAAGAACATGAAGAGGCGGAAGAATTATTTCCATACCGCTCGCTACCTGACACATCTCTATACCCATCATGCCGATGATTTCACCATGATTTTTGTTTATTCCCTTGAGAGAGAGACGCTTAGTTTTTGGAATTTGTTTTTCCATACCGAGCACTTGTGCTTGCTTGGTGTATGTTTGTTCGATGGCAAAATCAATTCCGTGGCTCTTCATGTATTCTCGGATAGCCTGTTGGAGGTCTGAGAGAGCTGATTCGATACCTTCGATAGTATTGAGTGATGTATTCATAAAGTAAATTTAGATATTTATTATGACAATAATAAGTAATTGTCAAATATTTATCTACCCACCAATAAATTTCCACGCTGCTTCTGCTTCGTGGAACATGCGTAGTTGTCCGTCTTGGATGAGCCAAAATGCTGTCGAGGTTTTTGCTAAGAGATCACGGTCGTGGGAGACGATGATACTGACACCGTTGAAGTTCTTAAGCATGGTCTGTATCGCTTCTTTTGAGTGGAGGTCGAGGTGATTCGTCGGTTCATCCATGATGATGACGTGGGGGCGAGTGAGGAGCATCTTCGTGAGGGCGACTTTGGCGCGTTCTCAACCTGAGAGGGTACCGATGGTCTGATGCCATTTCTCATTTTGTATGAGGAGGCCGCCCAGCATGGTGCGTATTTCCTGATATTTATCGTGACCTTTTGTGAGCTCGTCCATGACGGTCGA
>CAZRUI010000025.1:0-9075 GCA_964603225.1 uncultured Candidatus Peribacteria bacterium
GAGCCGATGTGCTCGACCACGATGCGGTGCAGCTCGGCGGTGGAGATGGGTGGGGGCATGGCGTCAGGCTTCCGGCACGACGATGGCCTCGATCAGCCTGTCGTCATCGTCGTAGGTGGCCTGCAGCCGATAGGTGGGCGGCTCACGCCGGACCTGCAGCATGGCCGTCAGCATGTCGATCTGGCGCTGCTGCGCGTCGCTGTGCGCGCGCCACACCGCCTCGCGTTCGTCGATCAGGCGGCGCACGCCGGCCTCGGACAGGCCGGGCTCGATGGGCCGCGGCGGGGGCGGCGCCTCGGGCGGCTTGGCTGGCGCAATGGGCAGCTTGCCGCCGGCCGCGTTGATCGTGCGATGCCCGATCTGCAGCGTGGCGCCGGACATCGCGGCGAGCTTGGTCGCCTCGGCAACGGACCTGACCGACTTCATCCCGCAATGCTGCGCGGAATGGAGATTTCTGGATGATCCCGGCGCCGTCAGCCCAGACAGGCCAGCAGCCGGCGCATCTTGCGCGCGCGCTCGTCGATGTCGGCGATCGCCTTGCCCGCGTCCAGCCGCAGCGTCCCGGTCTGGCCGGTGTCCTCGATCAGGATCGGCTGCTCGACGATGATCCCGTCGTAGAGGGTGGCGAGGTCGATGGAGTCGTCGGATTGGCTGTAGAGGATGCGGTCGATTTCTGGTGCTGCGCGACCAGTTGCCTTGCCGCCGTCACCCGAGACCCCACGTAGGCGTGCCAGAAGGGATCGTCGAGCGGAATCGCTGCGTAGAAGGGCACGGAAGAGTGCAGCTCTTTGAAGAGTGGTGCGGCCTGCCGCACCAGGGCCTGCCGTTCCGCGGTCAAACTCAGACAGATCGGAGAGTGCTTCATCAACACGCTCAAGGGGAACCCCCTCTGAATCGCGGAACGCGCCTGCTCCAGCGTCGTAATCGACTCCGCTTCCAGACGCCTGCTTTCTGTCGTTGACGGCATTCGAAACGCGCAACATCGCCAAGATGTTTCCCCGCGTGTCGCCAGTCTGCCACTTCAGCGGCGGCAAATCCATCGACGAGTCGCCAATTGTTTGGCGTGGGTGGGGCGCCAGGTGATCCGTTGTGCCGTACTTGATCGCGCTCGACAGCATGTTTTCCAGCCGGCGGCGCATGGCGGCAGGCGAAACCCCGGACGGATCGCCGATGAAGACCTTGCCGTTGTTCAGCGCAAACTGGGCTGCGATGTCATAGACGCGGCTGCCTCCGCTGCCAACCGGCAGCCGGGCGACGTTGATGAATACCTCGTCGCCTTCCACCACCAGATCGGCGGTGGGCTTGACACCCGGCAGCGTGATCTCCCATCGACCGGTCGGCTTCTCGGTGTTGTCCGGCTGCGTGACCGTCTCAGGCTCGGCGGTGGCGCCCTTGGCTTCGGCGATCTCGGCCAGCCCCTTGGCCTCGGTCTTGTCGTACTGGTACTGCGCTTGCGCCCCCCACGCCATCAGCACGTCGGCTGCGCTCTTGGGGTCGGTGAAGTCGATGTCGGACTGGCTGAACATGGCCACATTGCCGGCGCCGTCCTCGCGGGTCTTCGGGGGAGGCGCAAACAAATCCCCCATGCCCGACATCTGCTGATCGGCAGACTGGCCGGGTCGGAAGTCGTCGACCACGGCATCCGCTCGGGCCCTGGCGTCACGGTCCTCGGCTTGTCTGCGCAGCCGCTCTTGCTCGGCGGCGCGCTGTTTGCGTTCGCGCTCCGCCTTGGCCTTCAGGTCGGCGGGGGTCTGCGCCTGGAGCGTCAGTCCTGCTTCGTCGGCAACACCGCCTTGCCGTGGCGCATCTTGAACACCGTCAGCACCTTCTTGCGCTCTTCCGGCGACAGCGCCTGCAGCTTGGCCAGCGCGTCCTGCATCTTCGGTGTAAGCGCCGTCTTGGGCTTGGATTGCATCGCGTTCTTCCTGTGCTTCAACTTCGGCAAGCGATGCCCAGACCGCATCGATGCCCGCTTCGATGCGCGCATCTTGCGCCTCGATCAGCGCTTCGTCCAGTGCGTCGAGCGCGGCCCGCTCGCGCGCCGTCATGCGCGCCTCGATGGAGTCCAGCACGTAGGACACGAAACGCCGCTGGCGCGCACTGAGGGGCGCGCCGCGCAGTGCGCGGTCGACCGCGTTGTGGGCCTCCTGCTCCGTGACCCTGCCGCCTTCATGCGGCCGGTTGCGCCACAGGTCGGGCCCCAGCCACTGTGTGCGCCCGACGACATCGCCGTTGTACACCGCATCGGCCGCGTTGGGGTCGATCGCGGTGCGCGGATCCCGCAAGAGCCGTCCGCCGATCTGGTGCCAGCCGATGTCCGCCCTCGACGCCTCGAACTCGTCGCGCAACTCGGGATCCTGCAGCCGCGGGTCGGGCTCGCTGCCCGGCGCACTGCGGTCTTGCGCTGCCGCGCCCGGCGCAACGCTTGTCGGCTGCGCGACGGGCGGGGTGGCGGGAAGCGAGGCGGGCAGTGCAGCTGGAGGCGAGGCGGGCAGCCGCATCCCCAGCCGCTCGGCCGTGGCCTGCACGTAGGCTGCCTTGACGGCGGCCACGTCGCTCACGTAGCGCGATGGGTCGAGCCTGCTGCCGCGCAGCACCGTGGCCATCTTGGTCGCGGCCTGCATGAAGCGGTAGAACAGCCGCCGCGCCGTGCTGCCCTTGTCCAGCGCGTACACGTCGCCCCAGAAGCTGCTCTGCGCCCAGAACCCGCCGCCGAGGTTGGCGCCGATTTCCCTGAAGGCGTACTTGCGGGTGATCTGTCGCCGGCTCTTGCTTTGCTCGTGCGCGAGCTGCTCCTGCAGTGCGCCGGCCTTCAAGTGCTTGCGCACCACGTTGGCCAACCGGGCGTTGATCGCCACGTCGCGCGGGTCCTTGCTCGTCTGGAAGGCGTGCTCGGTCTCGTGCCCTGTCACCGCCACCAACATGCCGGCGGTCCTCTTCGGACTCTGCGCGTTGCGCGACAGGTGTCCGACATCGAGAAGAACGCGACCGTCGTACCAGGCGCCGTTGGCCGTCAGGTTGCGGACGAAGTGGATGGGGACACCGAAGGCGGCTCGGATGGCTCGTCCGAGTACAGCGGCCTGTTGTCCTGCAACGCCCACAAGATCGGCGTCAGGCACGACATCGACTGATCCTCCTCGATCTGCGCCTCGCTGGTCTCGCTGGATGACGGCATTGAGTTGTTCGACGCTGGCGGCAACGGCTGCAAGGTCATGAGCGCTCTCCTGTTTCGGGCTGGGCATGATCACCCAGCCGCTGCCAGTATTCGACACCTCGATGTCGCCATCGGGCCAGTGCTTGCGCCCGAAGTCCGATGCCTCTTGCTGGGACGCGAACGACTGCGGCACATGCATCACATCCAGCAGCGCCGCCACCTCCTGGGCGCTGGTGCGTCCCACCAGCAAGCCGCGGCCGGTCTGGATGAGCTTCACGTCCGGCAGCAGCGCGGCCGCCTCCTGCTGCGCCAGGTTGACGATCAGCGTGCCGTCGCGATTGGCCGTGTAGTCGGCCGCCTCGCTCGCCGCGGTCGTCTGCGCCTGCGGCACCGCCGGCTGGGGTTGCGGCGACGGCGCCGCCTGCAGGGCGCGCGCGGCTTGGGCCGGCGTCAGCGCGGGCTGACCCTCGGCGAGAGCGGTGGCATCGTCGGGGGCGGCAGCGGCAGCGGGGGCAGCGCTCGTCGCAAAGGCTTGCGCCTCCGCATCCAGTGCGGCCTGCACCGTGGGCGCGGCCGAGCGGCTGACGATGGTGCCGCCGGGTGCGCTGATCATCCACGCGCCGGGGGCGAGCGGGCGCACCTCGCTGATCGGTCGCTTGACCAGCATGGTGCCGCTGCCCAGGATCTCGTATTGGGGGGCGGGCTCGGCGGGCAGGGCCCCGGGGGCCTCCTCCTGCGGATGCGCCATTGCGGGCGCTGCCGGAGGCTGGGCGATGCCGCGATCGACCTCGACCTGCGTGATGTCGCGGGCCAGGCTTGCAAAGTCCTCGGTCAGCGGGTCGGTCGCCAATGGGGCCGGCTGCGGCGCTGGATCTGCGGCGCGCGGCTCTGCCCGGGTGATGCCGAACGCATCGAGCAGGCTCTTGCCGTCCAGCGGGGCACTGGGATCGAGCGCCGTCTCAACCGGATCGCGCCGCGGAGCCGGCGGCACCGTCTGGTCGATGCTCGGGTCCAGCGCCGGCTCGACACGTGGCAGCGGGTCCTGGGCGCGCTCAGCGCCGCGCCACGTCTCCGCCGCCTGCCCGGCGACGTTCGCGCCGCCGCCGACGATGCCGCCCAGCGTGCCGGCAACGGCCAGTTGCTTGCCCACGCTGGCCAGGCTGGGCATGGCGCCGGTGGCCACGGCCTCGCCGGTGATCTGCCCGAGCTCCTCGCCAACTTCCTGAAACCCTTCGCGCCCCGAGGCCTGGCCGAGCGCCAGCAAGCCGCGCCCGACACCGCCGCCGGACAACGCGCGCACCGCGGCCATCTCGGCGCCGCCCCCCGTGAGCCGGCCGGCGATCACGCTGAAGGGCATGGTGATCCCGGCGGCGACATAGGCGTCGTACATCGGCACACCGCGGTCCACCAGCTCGGCAAAGGTGTCGGCCGCGTTCTGCGCCGCCGTGGCGCCGATGCCGGCCGCTTGCTGCGCGGAGGCCACGCGCGCCGCAAGCGCCGTCTTGTCCAGGGCCTGAGCCGCGCGCCCCATGGTGGCGAGCTTGCCCACTGCGCCGGCCGCGCCCATCGGCAGCGCCATGCTGCCCAGCGTGGGCAGAATCTGATCGGCCAGTGCACCCTTGTTCTCGCTCAGCGCCTCCCACACGCTCACCGAGTCGTCGCGCATGTCGGCTTCGAAGTTGCGCCGCTGCGCGGCCGCGCGCTCGGAGCCGACGTTCTCGCGGATGGCCTCCATCCCGCCTTCCATCGCGTCGGACAGGCCCTTGCCGATGGCGTCGCCGGTGACAAGGCGCGCGAGGTCCGCAGCCCCCTTGACGGCTGTCGGCCCGATCTGCAGCAGCCCGGCGCCGATGTCCTGTGCCACGCTGCCGAAGGTGGCGTCGGGTACGAAGCGGTCGACGCGGCGCGGGTCGCGCCTGGCGAAAGCATCGCCGCCGCGCCCGGCTTGTGCCGTAGACGCTTCGATCGGCGCCAGGTGGTCCGGCAGGGTTTCGACGCCCGCCACATAGGGTTCAAACTCGTTGCGCGCACCCCCGCGGCGGCGCCGCCGCTCGTCCGGCGCCAGCAGGTCGTCGAAAAGCCCGGTCGAAGCCGGCGCGTCGTCGATCAGCAGGTCGTCGAAAAGCCAGGACGAAGCCAGCAGGTCGTCGAAAAGCCCGGTGCTCATCACATCCCCGTCGTGTCGATCCCCATCGCCGTGAGCCTGCGCACCACTTCGCTCAGCACGCGGCGCGCTTCGGCCAGCGCTTTGGCGCCGTCCACCTGCTTGCCGCTGCCGCCGGCGAAGGCGCCCCGTTTGCCGCCGATGTCGTACTGCACCGGCGCGCCGCTGCTCATCGCCTCCGCGCGCGCCGCAGCCAGCGGATCGAGCCGGGGCCCGGCCTCGTCTTCTGCTGGCGGCGCTGCGCCCGTGCCGCGCCTTGGCGCAGCCCGAGTCTCCTCCACCGTCGTCATGTCCTGCAGCGCCTGCCGGGCCGCCGCCTGCGCGGTCGCGAACGCGTCGGCGCGTGCCTTCACGACGGCGCCGAGCGCTTCCTTCTGGCTCTTCGTCACGGCGTCCGCCGCCACGGTCTGCGCCTTGAGCAGCGCCTCTTGCGCCCGGGTTTCCGCGGCTTCGGCGCGATTCAGGCGGTTGCTGTACACCTGATACGTCCGCGCGAAGTCATCGGGGCCCGCCTTGCCGCCTTCGCGCAGGGCGGCCAGCGTCTCGGCTGCCTTGGTCTGCGCCTGGACCAGCGCCAGCTGCTGCTCTGCGAGCTTGGGATCCCGGCCCTTTCGCAGATTCTCGATGTCCCCTTCCTTCTTGGCCTGCTCCGGCGTGAGGCTGTCGATGCGCTCGCGCTCGTCGTGCTCGTCCATGGACTTCATGACGGACGCCATTGGGGTGCCGCCCTTGATCTGCGCCAGCGCACTGTGCGCCTGCGCAAACACCTTGGCCGCCTTGTGCGCATCGGCCTCGGACGCCCCGCCCTCGGCCGAGAAGTCGGCTTGCGGCTGCAGCAGCCCGCCGCCCATGCGTGAGCGCACCTGCTCCGGCGTGACGCCGTTGCGCGCGGCGATCAGCGACACCACCGAGTCCTCGCGCTCCCGCGCCGTGCGCTCGCGCTCTTCCTGCGCCGTCGTCTTCGCGTAGGAGCGTGCATCGGTGGTATCGGCCAGCCTGTCCGCCCGGTCGCGCTGGTAGCGCCGCTCCAGCTCCTCAGACTGCCGGCGGCGCTCTTCCTCGACGTCGCGGCGGCGCTGCTCTTCCTTCTCGCGCCGCTCGATATCGTCGATCATGCCCGGCACGCCACGGGCGATGCCGCCCAGGAAATCAGCCAGCAGCGCCATCGGGGGCCTCCATCATGGGTTGTTGCGGCTGCGGGGCACCCGCCTGGCCCGCCTGGCGCGCCAGCAGCGCCATCGCGCCGCGCGCCAGCGTCTGCACGTCCCGGGCCAGTCCGGCCTTGACCATCAGCGCTGCCATCGCCGACACCACGACCTTGGCGGCCGCGCCCCGCACGGCCCGCGGGATCTGCACACCGGCCATGCCGGCCGCGCTCACGGCCGAGTCGATCACCTGCTCGACGGACTCGGCCAGCGCTTGCTCCGGCGCGCTGTTCTGCGCCTTCAGGATCAGGAACTGCGCCGAGTCCTGCGAGGTCAGGAATGCGAGGATCTGCTGCACCAGCTGCTCGAACATCTTGCGCTCCCGCGCCGTCGCGGGGCGCGCGCCCTGTGGCGGCTGCGCCGGGCCTGCGCCCGGCGGGGCCAGACGAGACTGTTCGTTGACCTGGGCCTCTTCATCGAGCTGCATCATGTTTAGCGTCCAGTCTGAGTGGTGAGAGCGGTAGAGCCGAGCAGACCCGGTTGCCGCGTCAGGTTCCAGCCCGCAGCGTCCACGGGGATCATGCGCGCCCACTTCTCGCGCTGCAGCCGATCTTCGCGGTCCTGCGCATCCTGCCGATCGGCCAGATTCCATCCGCGTTGCGTCGCATCGCGCTGCGTCGTGAACGCGTTCTGCCGGTTGTCGCGATCGCTCAAGTACTGGTTCTGCGTCGCATCGCGCTGCGTCGTGAACGCGTTCTGCGTCGCATCGCGCTGCGTCGTGAACGCGTTCTGCCGGTTGTCGCGCTCTTCGGTGTTGGCAGCAGTGTTGCGCGCGTTCTGCCGGGCCTGGCTGGCGGAATAGATGGTCGACAACCCCCCGGCGCCCAGTTTGAGCAGGTCGCGCCCCGAGATGCCGGAGGCGCGCATGAACGAACCAAACCACTTGGCGAAGTTGAAGTCGCCGTTGTCGTTGGTCTCCGCGCCGCCGAACTCCCCCTCCAGCACCGGGGTGTTGCCGAGGGTGAAGTCGCCGTTGTCGTTGTCGTTGGTCTCCGTGCCGCCGAACTCCCCCTCCAGCACCGGGGTGTTGCCGAGGGTGATGTCGCCGCCGAAATCCACCCCGTCAAACGTGAACAGGTCGTCATCGAAGCCCCACAGGCTGTTGTCGAGCCCGTCGCCGTTGAAGTTGGCGCCATCGGCGCCGCCCCAGTCGATCGCGCCGCCGCCGCTCCAGTCGTAGCTGTCCCAATCGAAGTCGTCCATCGCATTCCCGCCTTTCTGTTGCTCGTCGAAGCGAACGATGTTGTCCTCGCTCAAGGCATCGTCGATGTCGCCTGCGCCGTAGCTGTTGCCCCCGCGCTGGGTGCCGCCGCTGGCCAGTCCGTTCAGCGCCCCGGTGCCGATGCTGCGTGCGTCGCCGCCCCGGATCGCGGCTGAACCGCCGCCCGCGATGGCGCGGTCGATCGTCCGGTCGCCGGTGATGCCCTCGGCGTTGACGTAGGTCGAGAACCCCGAAGCACCCGCGCTGCGCAGCGCGTCGCCTGCCGTGCCGCCGTTGGCCAGGGTCAGTCCCGCACTCGTCCCGGCAGACGTGAGCGTCGGGCTCCATCCAAGCCCCTCGCCGACCCCGCCCATGCCACCGCTGACCGCCCCCGTAAGCCCGGAGCGCAGGATGGCGTTCATGTCCCCGCCGCGAGCGGCCGTGAGCAGCATGTTCGAGCCGGCGCCTTTGGCGGCGCTCGTGCCGACCGCCCCCCAGTTGACGCCCCCCGCAGTAGGCGCCGCGCCGGTGACCGCAGCCGTCGTCGCCGCACCACCTTCAGCCGCAGTCTGGCCAGCAGCCGCTTCGGGGCCCAGGTAATACCCACCAGCAGCCATCGCGGCCATGGTGGCTGCCATGCGGGCGTTTTCGAGATCGCCGGCTGCGCTGGACTCCCACACAGGCACGACGACGCCGCTGCCATCCGGTCCGGGGACGATCTGGAAATTCAGGTGGCCCTTCGCACCGTCCTTGCCCTCGACTCCAGCAGACCAGGCAAGGGTGCTCCCGTCAATGCCCATGCGCCCCATGTCCGCCATGCCGCCCAGAGTGGACGCCTCCAAACCGCCGCGCGTGTAGCTGCCGTCGCGATTGATGTCGCCGAGGTAGCCGATCTGCTGGTCGCCGAGGAAGGCGTCGTACACCTGACGCTGGACGTCGTACTCGTTGATCGGGCCAGACTCGCCCTGTTCAACGATGCGGTGATTCGCCATGCGCGGCCTGAACTGCAGATCGCTGATGTCGCTGATGCCGTTCTCGCGGAACAGCCCGGCGAGCTGCGCCACCAGATCCTGGCCCGCGTGCTGCCAGTTACCGTACTGGCCCCAGCGCTGGCGGATCTGGTCTTCGAGCGGCGGGGGGCGCTGGTCGAGCAGGGCCATGCTGCGTCCTTACAGCGGCGCCAGGCCCTTGGCCGCAATCCAGGCGTTCACATCCGCCAACGGCAGCTTCAGAAACTGCGCCAGCCGCCGCGCGCTCATGCCGAACTTCTTGGCCTCGTTGTAGACGCCGAGCCGCTGCTCGTCGGTTTCGACATTGCCGTCGTCGTCCGCGAACCCCAGTTGTTTGAGAT
>CAZRUI010000025.1:9175-12063 GCA_964603225.1 uncultured Candidatus Peribacteria bacterium
CCGTCGTCGTACCACCCGTCGTCGTACCACCCGTCGTCGTACCACCCGTCGTCGTACCACCCGTCGTCGTGCCGGTATTGGTGACCGGATCCGACGGAGAAACGCCGACCAGAGACTCGTCGATTTCGAAATCGAACGTCGACCAGCTGCTCACCCAGTCCTGATTCGCCGTAAACAACGCATTCTTTGTCTTGACCAGCTGCTGCGCCATTCGCTGCGCCGAACGAATCTGCCCCGTCTTCACGTCAGCCGGAAGATCGGACGCCTGAATCTTGCTGATCTGAGTGGCCAGGTCGTCGTTGATGTCCTCGATGGCGCTGTCGTACTGCGAGCGAAGGGCGCGCTGCGCGGCTTCCCGTCGGACGCCTGCCTGCGTCTCGGCGTTGGCCTTCGCCAATTCGAGCGCAGTCTGTTTTGACGCCTCTGCGTTCTGCGCATTGAGCGCCGACTGATTCTTGTAGCTCTGATCGCCCAACGTGAGCGAGTTTTGCAACTGCCCCTGAAGTCCGGCCGTCTGCTGTTTCAGCGCACCGGCCTGCTGTTGCGAGAGCTGCCCGAGCGACTGCTGATGCCCCTGCGCGGACAGCGCCTTGCTGGCATCGATCTGCATCTGGGCCGCCTTGAGCGCCTGCTCGCGCGAAAGCTCATTTTGCTCGGCCGTGAAGTCGCGCCCGAGCGAATCACGTTCGAGCGCCCATTGATTGCCGAGCGCCGCTTGCTGTGCCGCGAATGCGTTCTGTCGTTCATCGCGCTCGGCCGTGAAGTCGCGGTCCAGCCCCTTCTCGAAGCTGTTCCCCGCCATCTGCAGCATCTGATTGCGGTACTGAGATTCGGCATTGCGTTGCGCTTGGGCATCGCCGAACGCGGCCTGCGCGAACATATCGCGCGAGCGCGCTTCAGCAGCCCGGTCGTTCGCCAGCATCGACCCGAAAAGCTGCGCGTCTGCGCGTCCGTAGTTGCCCGCTTCGGCCAGCATCGCCTGCGTGCCGGCGTTCACGCTGGCAGAACTGTTGAGCAGCCCTCGCGCATTGCCGGCCTGCATGGCCCTGTTCTGCGCGAGCCTCAGCAGAGGCGAATCCGCGTTCATCAATTGTTCCGCTCGCCAAGCGGAGCTCAGCTGATTGCGCTGATCCGCAGTCAGCTCCGGCGCCGTATACGCGGATGAGGCCATCATGCGCGCCAGATCCGCCTGTTCTTGCAGCGACGGCGCGCTGCCGGGGGCGTAGTCCTTCATGGACTCCATGAAGTCGCGCAACGAGTCGCCGAAGTCGCTGGATCGGGCTCCAGCCGAGCGCCCCGCCACATTGCCCTGACCGGGCGGCTGACCAGGGGGCTGACCCATGTGGATCTGATTGGCGGCTGGTCCAACGGTCTGCTCCGCACTACCGCCAGTAGCACCAGCCGCGTCGTCGCTAAAATAGTAGGGCCTCGTCGAACCGAGCAACCCGCCTGGTATTGGAACTCCAGCGGAAGCTCCAGTCGTTCCTTGTTGCCCCGCAGAACCGCCCTGATTGGGCGGCGGAGCCGCATGGATCTGATTGGCGCCTGGTCCAACGGTCTGCTCAGTGTTACCGGTTTCATGGCCGCTCAACTGGTAGGGCCTCGTCGATCCGGGCGATCCGCCTGATGCGGGGGCGGCTGTCGCGCCTTGTCGCCACGGGCGCTCCGGGGGGCGCCCCGATGAAGCCCAATCCGAGCGTATCAAGTCCAGCGCCTGTTGCGCGCCAGCCATGCCGGAGTCCGCAAAGCCCTGCAGTTTCGAAGAAAGAGCTAAGAACGCCTTGGCGTTTTCCTTCCACTCGTTAAAACGCTTGTTGTCCTCCCTCAAAGTCTTGCTGTCTACGCCCCATTCGCGGATGGTCGCCTGTTCCCGCTCCTCTCTCGCCTTCTCTCTCGCCTCCCGCGCCGCGGCCTCTCTCACCCGCAACGCATCCTCTCTCGCCCGCTGCGCCGCCTTTTGTCCCCCATCTGCAACCACAAGCCGCGGGCCGCTGGGCGAGATCCCACCAACGCCAGTCGTTGCTCCGCCCGAATTGGGCGCCCCCCCGGTACTGCCCTGATTGGGCGGCGGCGCCATGTGCATCTGATTAGCGCCGGGGCCAAAGGTTTGAGCCGCATCACCGGTCAACTGGTAGGGCTTCGTCGATCCGGGCGATCCGCCGGGCGGCGGCGCCATGTGCATCTGATTTGCGCCAGGGCCGAAGGTCTGCTCCATTGGCGCATTTCGCGCCCAAGACGCAGGGATGCCGTCCGTCGGCTTGGTCGCAGTCTGGCCGTCGGAGGTCACGCCACCGAGCGGCGCGGGCCCCTTGCCATTGACGAACGAAGAAGCCCCGCCGGGCGGCTTCGGTGGCGTGATGAAGGTGCCGTTACCCTGTGTGATGTCCGTCGGCTTGGTCGCGATCTGACCGTCGGATGTCGCACCACCGAGCGGTGCAGGTCCCTTGCCGTTGACGAACGGAACAGCCCCGCCGGGCGGCTTGGGCTGCGTGATGAAGGTGCCGTTGCCCTGTGTGATGCCCGCTGGCTTGGTCGCGGTCTGGCCATCGGATGTCACGCCACCGAACGGTGCACGTCCCTTGCCGTTGGTGAACGAAGCAGCGCTGACGGGTGGCTTCGGTGGCTTGGGCGGCGTGATGAAGGTACCAGGCGCCCTACCGGTATTGGTCAGAAGTCCCATGCGCAAACCCAGCCTATGTTCAGCATGGCCGGATGGTGAGCGAATGCGCGTTTTCTGGATGCTCTTACAGCGCCTGGGCGGCCCGGAACAGGTCGTCCACCTGTGCGCCGGTGAGCCCAAGCGCCGCACCCAGTGCTGTGACGAGTGCGTGGCCGCGCTGCAGCTCGTTGCTGTACTCCCACTCGATGGTGGCCGCCGTCTTGGCGGG
>CAZRUI010000026.1:0-7401 GCA_964603225.1 uncultured Candidatus Peribacteria bacterium
ATCAGGACGTCTACAAGACAGCAGCACAATTTCTCCTCGTTGGTGACCTCTTGAAGAATCCTATCTATGCCCTCTCAGAAGGCCAGAAAGGTCTCCTCTGCTATGCGCGATTTGTCCTCCAGAAACCACACCTCCTCATCCTCGATGAACCGAGTAACCATATAAACTTCCGTCACCTTCCGGTGATCGCTGAAGCGCTCAATGACTACGAAGGAGGCATTATCATGGTGAGCCACGATGACGCATTTGTAGAGAAAATCGATAATCTCGAGGAAATAGATCTCAAACGCCTCCTCTGAATCTAATATCATCTATGAGCACTATTGGCACTCGCGAAGAATACCAGAAAATGCTTTGAAACAAGAAATTTATCGGTCGAGAAGATTGTCCTTTTTGTGAACCAGAAAAGTTTGGAACACCCGTGCTCTGGAAATGAAAGAAATGGATGATTGTACAAAATAAATTCCCCTACACTGGTACAAACGATCATATCATGGCTGTCCCCTACGAGCACCATACTCACGCAAGTGAATTCGATCATGAGACATGGTCAGAAATGGAAGATATTCATTCGTGGGTAAAGAATTTTTACAATGGCGAAGAATATTTCTCGTTTACTCGCGAGACTATCACGCCCACAAAACCTGATACCAGAAGTGTGGAACACTATCACACACATTTCTGTCCATGAGTTCTCTATGGAGATATCCTGAGGAATATGCTCAAAAACCAAGGTTTTCCAGTAGATTCAAATTAATCAGTTTACTTTTTTCTATTTAGTCCTACATTTCAACATATGAACAAATTCGACACACTTATCGTCACCGTACCAAATGCTGCACTTTTCCCAGATGGTATTCATCCGGAGGGTTTTATTCCTCATGAAGAGCGTGATATGCGGAGCATCATTCTCAGCAATTTCGGCTATACGCGCCGTGGTGATGCGGAAGTAGATTTTACCCTCAAGCAACCTATTTCGTATGCGATTATCCGCAATACCGAAGGGAAAATATTTGCCTATCAGCGTGGAGATAAGCGTACAGAAGCACACGAGACTCGTCTCGCTGGGAAATGGGCGTGTGGTATCGGTGGTCATATCGAAAAAGAAGATGAAGCGGGTGATATCCTCGCTGATTCCCTCATTCGTGAGCTCGAAGAAGAAATCACACTTCATGGAGACATACTCTCCGTCAATCCTATCGGGTATATCAATAGTGAAAAGGATGAGGTCAGTAAAGTCCATATCGGCGTCCTCTACGTCATCGATACAAATTCGAAAACCGCAGAAGGCAGTGAAGAGGTGGTCAATGAATGATTTTACACACCAGAAGAACTCCACGAAATGATGCAGAATCCCGATACTATCTGGGAAGAATGGACGAAAATAGCTCTTAAGGCGGTTATTGGGTAGTATGATCGAAATCAAAAACCTCCATGCAAAAGTCGCTGATGCTGAGATACTTCACGGTATTGATATCTCTTTTGAAAAAGGAAGAAACGTCTGTATTCTCGGGAAAAATGGCTCTGGGAAGTCTTCTCTGGCGAGCATCATCATGGGTAATCCTGCCTATGAAGTCACAGAATGAGCTATTACTCTCGATGGTGAAAATCTCCTCACGATGGCCCCAGAAGAGCGCTCTCTGAAGGGTATTTTCCTCTCTTTTCAAAATGTGACAGAAATAAAGGGTGTCAAAGTCAGCGAATATCTCAGAACTATCTACAATCTCCACCTTTCTCGTATTGCTCCTGGTACAAATACACTCTCTCCGATGCTCTTTTCTCGCTTCTTGAAGCCTATTCTCACAAGCTGTGATATCCCTGAATCATTTATGGAGCGTGATCTGAACGTATGATTTTCTGGTGGTGAAAAGCGAAAGCTCGAAGTACTCCAGCTGAAGCTCCTCAAACCAACCTATATTATTCTCGATGAGATAGACTCTGGTCTCGATCTCGATGCATTTAAGCTCGTAGCGAAGATGCTTGCAGAATGCAGTGGACCAGATACAACCATCATTATTATTACACATTACTTTGAGATACTGGAGAGCTTTCAGGTGAATCAGGTGGTTGTCATGGATAAAGGTGTGATCACACGTCGAGGTGGCTCTGAACTCGCAGGTGAAATACGACAAAAGTGATTCAAGGAATCAGATATAGTCTAAAAATGGGCTCAAAGTGTAGGTCTGTCAAGCGTATAGACCCCCCAAATATTTTGCACCCATGAAAAATACATGCTAGGATGTACCTATATGCCATCCAACAACTACTCAGATGATCGCAATGAGCGTGTCATTGCTCGCAAAAATAACGCAAAGAAGGAACTCCTCGGGAAATATAAGCTCCCAAAGACAACTCGATACATATCATGTATCGACCTCCACGATAGCAAAACTCGTGATTTTGTTATTCAGGGTCTCGCCGATCTCGGTGTAGCAGTCTTTATTACCGGTAAAACAACGAGCAAGAGCCCTCTTATCAAGAGTGTACATGATTTTGATCATGAATTCCTCGAGGGATGCGATTTTCTCGTATCGGATAGTCATACGAGCCCAGCTCGTATCACCGCGTGTATCCTCGCTGGTATCATCCCTGTTGTCCCAAAAAATACACCATTCAAAGGCATGTTTTCACAGTTTGACCCTATGCAATTCACTGGTAACAGTTTCGTCTATGATGGTGGACAGTATCAGATTTTTGCTTCTGTGGTTGCTCTCCTTGAGAACATGAAATTCCCTGCAGATCGAGAAATTCTTCTCAAGAATGTTGTAAAAACCCTCTAAATATCACAAGGACAGAAAAGGCCTCAAACGTTTTGCGTTATGAGGCCTTTTTTATATCATGTCGCCGTGAAAAAGTTTTCTCTTCCAAAACTACAAATCCCGTTCAAAAAAAAGAAGACAACCGAGGGCCCTCTCTGGAAAATATCAACAAAGCTCATAGAAACCAGAGATGATAATCTCGTAAAATCTCGAAAAAATAAAAAACGCTGGACTGATGTTCTTCAGAATGCCTTTACATGGTTTCGGGGCTATTTTCGGACAGTTGGTTGGGTCTTTTTCTCTGGTCTAGGAGCACTCCTGTTTTTCGCACTTTTTGCGACACCAGTATTTCAGCTCAATCCAGATAAGATAGATATAGTACTCCGCCCTGAGCCAGTCTTTGATAGAAATGCTATACGCTCTATCCTCGGAGATTTCGCTGGGAAAAATATATTTTCTATTTCGAGACGTGAGATATTTCAAAATCTCTCTCAGTATATTCGTCATATTGCCTCTGTAGAGAAAACAATACTACTCCCGAATGGTCTACGCGTTATTGTCACCTCCTTCTCCCCTTCATATCGAGCATATATAGGGGAAGAAACGTTTCTCCTCACAGAAAATGGCCAACTCATCACCGATATTCCGGAAGTAGAGGCTCCTGCCCTCCAGATACATCATCTCGTCTCGGATCCAAATCTCGGGAAAAATACTCCTATTATGATCGAGGATATGCGAGTCATGCGAGAAGTTCTGCAGCTCTGGCGAAAAAATCTGCCAACATATCCTATCAGTGCTCTGAAATTCTACGATCAGGAAAAAGAGCTCCATATAACCAGCAATGATACCATCTTCATCTTCAGCCTCAGCGGTGGTATGCAAGAAATCAAGACCCTTATCGGGCTCATCAAGAGCGAACAACTCTCAACGCAACGACAACTCTACATCGATCTACGCATCCCCGGACGAGTGTACACCTGTAGTCGTGATGAAGCAGAATGTGCTCGCAATATAGCGCGTATTTATGAGAGCTAGTTTACGATAGTGCTTTGAGGGCTTTTTGCAGTTGAGCAAAAACATCCGTGAGTGCACTCGTTTTGATAACTATTTTTGTGACATCCCAGAGACTTGATGGGACAGGATTTTGTTCGTAATTCGTTCCTATAAAATAACTCCCAAATACGCTGTCTCTCATAAAATCATATTTCTGCTGAAGCGCAGAAGAATTTTTAGCCCTTTCTGCGAGAGCTGTATTGTGAAAGACATACATGGTAAATGTTTCAGCAAAGTCTTCATACTGATTCGTTGCGGCATATCCAGAGACAAATGAGCTTCATGTCATGCCTGATCTGAGTACTGTTGGCTCTGTCCATGAGATAGTGTAAAATGCCTTTGAAGGATCTACTTTTGTTCCTCTACTACGGATATAATAGATATCCACCATATGTCCGAGCTCATGAACGAGTACTTTGGCCATTTCAGAAAGTGATTTTATACGACCTGAGAGTGTGACACTCTCATTGCTCATTTGTCCACGAGGACTCGTGCGATTGATATCCACGATAAGTGGAAAACTCCAGAGTACATCACGGAAATATGTACCAGTCAGGACGGTATCAATGGTTGCAGAGTATCCCTGGGGCATTCCTGATGATTCTGGGGCAGTACGGATTTGCACTGGAGTCTGAAATTTTTCTACCGTCTGTTCTGGGACAATGGGTGTTGTGTTTACTGTTATAACTTCTTGGATTTTTTGATTGATGATCTGAGCTTTTTCAGGAGTAACAGTTGCAAGAGCTTCTTCCCGTTGAGGAGCAGTATTTTGGAGAAAGACGTAGACATTTGATTCTGTCGTTGTCGGCTTTGGAGCTATGAAGACACGTATAACTCCTCCGGTTTGAGCCGGTTGTTCTGAGGCACTATATACAGGATATTTTTGGAGGGTTTCGTGTGTTTGTTCACTCTGATTATACCATCGAAGCGTTCAGAAAATCGCCTGCACAGTTCAGAGCACCAGGAGTGTTCCTGAGAACACCAAGAGAAAAATACTGACAAATGATCTTTTATTGAAAAACGTCATAGAGAATATTAATAAGACCATTCACGATGATGGTTGCAGCGATCATGACGAGAAAGCCGAGTGACACAGAGAGAACTTTGGATTTTGCACTTTCTTTTGCCTCTGCACTGACAGGCAAGACCAGTACGAGACCAATCCAGACGATAATACCGATAGCGAGAACACTCGTAACAATCTGTACTCGGCGAATAACTGTTGCTGTAATAGTTCGAAAATCAGAATTTTCTTCTGTTACCTGTAAATCAACACCAGCAGTCGGCTTGACTCCGATACTTGGGTTACAATTTTTGAATTCCTCGCGGATATCCCCTGCCCCAAACTGACAATCCACAGCATATGTCTGTGCTGGTATCGCCCAGAGCAAACCAAGAGAAGTAATAATAAGAACTGTTTTTAGTATTTTTTTTATCATAAACGAATATTAACAATCAACTGAACGATAAAATAAGCAAAAGGTATCAGCGCAAGACCGATAACAATATAAACAATTGATTTGATTGCGGAGGTCATCTCTTCAATATTTCCTGGAGCCCAGAGGAGTTTTGCACCGATATAGATGATATAGGCTACTGCTATGACTCCGACGAAGACAAAAAGCCAAAACTGTACCTCTCGAGCCACATCCACATAGTCAATCTTGGTACTACTCTGCACGGTTGGGATAAGCTCATCTACACTCGTCGTGAGATCACCCTGCAATCCTGATGCCCCTAATGCAACAAAAGAAAAGAAAGAAAGACAAAGAAGGAGATATTTTTTCATAGTTTTAGAATCGTATAGTGGTTGGAATAAGGTCGATCATTGAGATAATTGCCCAGGCACTGAGTGCGAGAATAAGGCCCGTGAGGATCGCTATCATGTATTTTTTGGCATTTTCTGTTTTCTCTTCATCACCGCGAGACATGATGTACATGATACCAACAATACAGATACCCAGGACACTCACGATAGCCGTCACATCCTGCATCATAGAAATAACTGATGAGAAAAATTTGGTTATTCCTGCTTCTCCTGCACCAGGAGTCACACTCTGCCCTGGCAGACCATGGCTACTGTCGAATATATTCTCAAGCCCCTTGGCATGAGCAGAAAATGAATAAGCGAGTGCTAGATATCCAATATATTTCATAGTGTAGTGATTATAACATAGGCAAGAAGACCGAAAAGGAGACCCATGAGGGCATCTTTGACGATACTTTTTCCTTTTTCTGTTTGTTCTGAGTTAGCTCCGCCGAGTACCATCTGAAAACCCCCAAAAACGACCATAAGAACGGCTCCTATGGCCATCATGGTGGTCAAAAGTGGTATCATCGAAACAATGTAGTCTATGACATTATCGATACCATTATCGCTCGGAGCATCTTTGGGTGTTGGAAATATAGTATCTACATCAAATGTATACCCTGGATCACCCAAATCCCCAAAGGCATGAGTGAGCCTAATGGAGCCAATATAGGCGAAAATGATATATAAAATTCGTTTCATACAGCTATATTGCCATATATGAGCCTCAATTGCAAAAAAATGATTGCAAAAAAAAGCCTTTTCACTACACTCTCGGGGTCCCTAAATTTTCTCTATGACTCTCGTTATCTTGATTTCAGCTATTATCCTCATCGTTCTGATACTTCTCCAGGTACGTGATGGTGGTCTCAATGTCGCTACAAATACGACTCTCCAGGCGCCTATTGAACGTCGAGGCCCAGCAAAAACACTCCATATCGCAACTATTATCGTTGGTATCGTGTTTGTCGCTGGATGCGTCGCTTCATTTTTATCCTAAGATACTCCTTTTCTTCGACCTATGAGTATTTATTCTGAAATAAAAAAATACCTCCTATTCCTCGTGGGGTTTTTTTGTCTGCTTTTGGCATGACATATTGTCTTTCTCTATTTCTACCATGATGCAGAGAAATACCCACTCCCTGGAGGAACGATCAATGTTGGCATTCTCGGAAAAACACCAGTACTTAATGTCCTCAATTTTGATACAAAAATAGAAAATGATCCAAATGATACTGTACTTCGCTTTATCTATCGTGGGCTAGTTCGTTTTTCTCCTACCGATAAGAAAATCGTCAGTGACCTCGCGAGTTGTGACATTGAGAACTTCCCTTCTGTACGCTGTACGCTCAATCAAAATGCTCTCTGGAATGATGGAAGCAGCCTCTCTCCAGAGGATGTCATAGCGACCTATGCTTTGTTCAGAGAAAAGGCGACCAATGAATATACCAAAACCCAACTCTCTCTCGTGGATGTATCAGAGAATACGGGTGATATCATTTTCCGATTCAAAACACGTGATGCAACAGCTATTCAGAGCCTCTTCTTACCCATTATTCGCAAAAAGGATATAGCAGCTGATTGGGACGGATCTCTCCATACTACTCTCTCATTTAGCGGTCCCTATATCTATACAGATAAGGAAGAGAAAAAAGAAACCATTTTCCTCGGTAGAAATCCATATTACACCCACACAAATAGACCTTTTTATTTCGACCAAGTCCGATTTGGCTTCGGAGAAACAAATGAGGCTCTCTATGATGTCATCAATCCTGATGT
>CAZRUI010000026.1:7501-11927 GCA_964603225.1 uncultured Candidatus Peribacteria bacterium
TTTTGAGGGACATTCCAGGCTCCAGAAAATAAACCACAACCAGCTCCAAAGAAACCATTAAAATACATCACTGCACCTGGCAATGTCACCCCTCTTTTTCTTGGAACTCCCCTCATCGATATCCGTGGAACTGCCCCTACTGGAACAACGAAGGTTATTGTGAATGACTACACTCTCAAGAGCTTTTCTACACGGAAACGTACTTTCTCTTATACCGCAAAAAAGGAATTTGGTAACCTCACAACTGGACAAAACACCTACCGTGTCTCATTTTATGCGGGAACAAAAATCATCGCTGAAGAATCTGTCAGTATCTACCATGCCGTGGATGGTGCTGCGCTCGACAAGATGAGAACAGAATGGGAAACTGCAAATGCTCCAAAACCAGAACCAGTTGTCGTACCAAAAGACCTCGATCCAAAGAAACTCTACAACCGCAAAGGAGAACTCCTGACTTTCCGAATAGTCGTACAATCAGACAATGCTTATCTCGGACGCCTTGCAAATGCTACAGCTGACAAATTACGTGAATTTGGTACTGACGTACAGGTACAAGAACTCTCGGTAGCCGATATCAAAAAATCTCTCTCAGATCCAAATTTTAGTTACGATATTATCTTTACTGGAGTTCATCTGGGGTTGTTTTATTACAACGTCTCACCTTTCCTCCACTCGAATCAGATCAAGAATGGTTATAACATGGTACGTCTCAAAGATGCCAACCTCGACACTCTGCTCGGTAGACTCACTGATCGTCTCTACTACAATGCTCCCGATAAGCTCAGAGACCTCCAACTCAATATCCAAAAAATTATGGAAAGAGAATCTATGCTCTTCACTTTTGGCTCTCCATATGAATATATAGAAACAAAGGAAACAATTCTCGGGCTCAAATTCCCTGAATTTATGGCTGGCCGTGAGATGCTCATCGACATACTCTCACGCGGTTATTTCAAAGAAGGTTACAAGCGTTCGGCTGAAGCAAAGAGTATTCTCTGATTTTTTGAATGGCTGAAAAATGCACTCTTCTCCTCTACATAATCATCTCACAGAAGCCTGGAAACTGACATTGAATGGACAAAAGATACGTCGATTTAATTTCTGGGGGTCACTCCTCGATACTATCATACTCTCGGGTACACTTATCTACCAGATAGGGTATGTCTGGCTGGATGTCATGCATAGAAAATCCGAGTTTTTTACGTGGCTCAGAAAATTTGCAACATCGATGATGGGCGAACACGGGGTTACATTGATTTCGAGCCTTCTCGTGGTTGGTGTATTTTATTTTTTGGTGAATTTTTTGATAAAGAATATTTTTAATGCTGGTCTTATCTATCTCATACGGGCCTATAATAACAAAAATGAGCGTGAATATAGAAGCATGGCTGCTTTTACTTTTGGTTGGAGAAAATCAGTCAAGCTGGCCGAATATCATTCCCTTCTTTTTTGGTCAAAACCAGTCTACATTCTCTATATTTTCTTCTGGGGATATAGACTGCTCAATGATAACTGGACACTGATTGGTATCATAGCAATTATCTTCCTCGTCGGTCTGACAATCACGCGTTTTATCTTCGAATATGCACGCTACTATATCATCACCGAAGATAAGGGTGTTTTTGAATCTCTCGGACTCTCGCTCACTATGACACTCGAGAATATAGGCATCACACTCCGCATATTTGTATCATTGATTCTCGTCTACATCCGCGAAATTATTCTCCTTGTTGGTATTTTTACACTCCCCTTCATCATGAGTTGGTTGGTTGCTCTCGGTCTATGACCTATTTTCTTACAGGGTGTTTTGGTCATAATAGGTCTAGTATATTTTGTTTTTTTGATTATAGTCTCCGCAATGAATTCTGTTATAGAATTATTCGTCGAAAGTCTCTGGTATTCAGTCTTCCGAGAAAATGTCGGACATCATGGCTGATGACATCATGCCGGAGGCCACCACGACGCTCATAGCCATCACTAATTTTTCTCTTATGGATATCACTTCCTCTCTCACCTCTTTGGCACAGTGATTTTTTGAATCACTCGGAATCGAGTTTTCTGGGCTCGAGGTACAGACCCAAGATGCAGAACACCACATCTATACTGTAAAAATCTCCTCAACTGATTCACCTCTTCTTATCGGCCCTCATGGCCGAACACTCGAGGAAACTCAATCTCTCCTGATACAGATGGCTGAAAAAGCAACTGGCACTCACTGTATCATCCATCTCGAGATCAATGACTATCTCGCCGAAAAACAAAAGCGACTGTTGGCTATCGTCGATAGAAAGGTTGAGCTCGCTCGTAAAAACGGAATTGATCAAGTCATCTATGAACTCTCTGGGTACGAGAGAAAACAAGTACATGCCTATATCAGTGAAAAATATCCTGATATAGCAACGAAAAGTCTCGACGGAGAAAAAGGGAGAGAGCTGCATATCATGCTCAAGGAATGAGTCGCCCCTCTCGGAGACACGACACCGAAACCATCATCGAGAAAATCTGACACCTCAGCCGACCTCGCTGCGCTCGATCTCGAAGGAACTAACATATAAATCTCTAAAAAACTATGAAAAAAATTATCATCGCCCTCGTTGTTCTGATTTTCACATGGGCTGCCATCCCATGGACTTCAATAGGCCTTCCTGCGCTCGATAGCAAACTCTGAGACTACAAACTCGGTCTTGACCTGCATGGAGGTGTTGAGATAGATTATCTCGTTGATTTTAGCAATACTCCTGATGTCACACCAGAACGAAAAACACAAATCATCGAGGACATGAAGACTATTCTCGACAATCGTGTACGCAGAGTCGGTACAACAGAACCGACCCTTAATACCGCTTTCTATGGTGATGAAACTCATATTATCGTACAAATCCCGACACCAAGTAGTCACGATAAGCTCGATCCAGTTGAGAGACGTAAAAAAGATGCCGAATTTATCACAGAAGCAAAATCAGTCATTGGGCAGGTCATCAAAATCCAATTCAAAGAACCTCGTCCAGACAGTGAATTCCAGAGCCTTCTCCAGAAAAGAGGAGCGGTGAATAATGCTATTGCTGCTTCATTTAGTTCCAAAACTATACCATTTGATGCCTGGAGCCAGAAAATAGCAGATAGCTATGAAAATGTCTTTTCTCTCAAAAGTGTAGAACTTCAGGCACTTATTGGTAAAAAAGATATCACGATGGCAGACCTCAAAACATTTTTCCCTCTGGAGAGTATCAAGATGAATGAAAAAACATTTGTTGGTCGTGTTTCATCTATTAAACTCGGTAACAGAATAGGAAGCGGTTTTGTATCTCTCGAAGCACTTGATAGCAAGCCTCTTTCTGAGACAAGCCCAGTCGATGTCAAAATGCTTTTTGTCGATAGTGAGCCCCTCAAATTCAAGCCTGCACTTGGCACGAATGGTGAAATCCTAGACGAACGACACCTCATCAATACCATTCCTACTCCGGATCCTACTACTGGACAATATGTTGTAAGTCTTGTATTTGATAGTGAGTGACAGAAAATGTTTGGTGATATTACTGAACGAAATGCGGGCAATGTCATAGCGATATTCCTCGGAAACCAACTCCTCACAGCACCAAATGTCTCAGGACGTATTGATGGCAACGCTATCATCACTCCTGGAGGAGAACTCGATAGTAAAACCTGGGCTACCAGCCTCAGCAAAAATATCAATGAAGGTATCGTACCCGTTGGTATCTATGAACATAGTGAACAGACTATCGGCCCTAATCTCTGAAAAACATCTCTTAATCAACTCGTTCTGAGTGGTATCGTCGGCCTCATCGTGATTTGCTCTTTCCTCCTCTGGAGATACGGTGTATCTGGCATAGTTGCTGCAGTATCTCTCGTAATCTATATTATCGTTCTCATGGGACTCACGAGAATCATGGGGATTACTCTTACTCTCTCTGGCGTAGCGGGTATCGTTCTCTCCCTTGGTCTCGCTATCGATTCAAATATCCTCCTCCTCGAACGTGTCCGAGACTTTCTCGAACACGGTAAAGATATGAAAACTTCTCTCAAGCTCGGTTTCCGTGAAGCATGGGCTGCTGTCTGGGATAGTCACATCACAGGATTGTTTGTTGGACTTATCCTCTGGTGGATGGGTGTCAGTCTCGTAAAAGGATTTGGACAGATGACAGTTATTGGTATCATCGTGAGCTTGGTCATTGTCAGATATATCTGTAATCCTCTCACTATCTGGCTCAGAAATAAAATAAGCTAAGTATTTCTCTCATTTAAAAAACTCCCGAAACGGGAGTTTTTTAAGAGCCATAATAAAAGTTTAGCCATTTATCTGAATCGTATCAATGATTTTCTGAACAACAGGGTGATTGATATTCATAGCTTCTATTTTGACTGAATATTCATTGTTGAGGAGCAGATAAACAAAAGTTCCTGCTGG
>CAZRUI010000027.1:0-2360 GCA_964603225.1 uncultured Candidatus Peribacteria bacterium
TCTACAATAACAGAATATGACCCCTGACCCCAGTCTCTGAATCGTACTCGGCATAGCCGTGACTGCATTTCTCGTTGCGCTCAATGCATTTTTCGTCGCCAGCGAATTCGCTCTTGTGAAGATAAGACTCTCTCAACTCGAAATCGAAATAAAGCGAGGAAAAAAATGGGCCTCTCAAACAAAAAAAATACTCGAACACCTCGATAGCTACCTCTCAGGTATTCAGCTCGGAATCACTGTTGCATCACTTCTCTTGGGTTGGGTTGGTGAACCAAGTATTGCACGATGGATAGCTCATTTTCTGGAATTGTCTGACATATCTCTTTCCCCGACCATTATTCATGCTATAGCCTTTGGTATCGCACTCTTCTGTATCACGCTCATGCATATCGTCTTTGGTGAACAAATACCGAAGCTCGTGGCCATCAAAAGTCCTCTCAGAATAGCATCCTGGGTGAGCCTCCCTCTCATACTGTTTCAGAAACTCTTTTTCCCTTTTATTTGGTTTTTTGATAAGCTCACACAGACTGTCATGCGTATCCTCGGGTACGAATGATCAACACATCATGACATCCATAGTGAAGAGGAAATAAAACTCCTCCTCACAGAATCAGAAGAAGGCGGTGTTATCGCAGAATCGAGTAATGAACTCATCCAAAATGTGTTTGAATTTGATGATCAAACCGTACGACAGATCTATGTCCCCCGCAGTCGCGTCTATGCTATCAATGTCGATGATTCTTTTGAGAAACATTTTGATATGATTGTCCGCGAAGGCTATTCTCGTATTCCTGTCTATCGTGAGACACTCGATGATATCGTCGGTATCGTCTATTTGAAAGATTTCCTTCCTGCTCTCAAAAATCATGGAACAGTTGATTTTCATAAGCTCATTCGTCCTGTTCACTTCGTCCCTCAAAATCAGAAAATCGAACAACTCCTCAAGGATTTTCAGCGACTCCATATACAGATTGCCGTCGTCACCAATGAACACGGAGAAACTGCTGGTATCGTGACGCTCGAGGATATCGTAGAAGAACTCGTCGGAGAAATACATGATGAACATGATACGGAAGAAGAAATAGTGATACAAAAACGACCTGGGACCTATATCGTCCGCACTGAGTCAACTATTGATGATGCAAATGATTATCTCCCTATCCCCCTCCCAGAAAGCCCTGAATATGATACTGTTTCTGGTTTTATCAATACTATCTTTGGTCGAATCCCCAATGCTGGAGAGATGATAGACTATAGCGAGTACGATATCACTGTTTTACGTCGTGGGAAAAATACCGTTGAGCTCGTCAAAATGCAGATTCAGAAATAAATATATCGAATATTTGCATTCATAAAAAATATGGTGTAGAGTAAAAGAGTAATTTAATTTTTAATTACTTTTTTATGACAGCAGAGAGCCCAAAATATTCTCGCCAAGAAATATCTGATGAGGCAAAGAGAAAAAGCACTGCCGAAGAAATCAGAGCGGCAAATAAATGAGTCGATAAAAAGAAAACTCCCGAAGGGAAAAAAGAACTCTCCCAGGCATGGGTTCAGAAGGCTAATCTCACACCTGCACAAAAACAATCTCTCTGTGATGAATTACTAGTAAAAGATATTGATTCTGAAGATCCAAAAGAATTAGAGAGACGTGTTATTGCACTTCAAAAACATCTTGGATTTCCAGCAAAAGATTGTGACGGTATTCTCGGCTGGAAAACGCTTGAAAAAGTAGATCAAATGGTAGAGGGACAACACAGAACTGAAGATGAAGAAAGCGGAACAAAAGATAACGAAAATTGATATGGTTTTGATCGTTTAGAAAATGAGGAAAAGCAAAAACAAGAAACACTCGCTCGTTTGGATGGGAAAATAACAAATGGCGCCGTTTATGAGAACGAGACAGAAATAGATCATAATGGCAGAAATGTAATTCTTACAGAAATGAAAAATGGAAAAAAATGGATAGTAAGTGATGGCAGCTTAAAAGGTAAGATTCTTAATACAAAAACTGGTGAATATGAAGAGAATCTTGAAATGAAAGAAAATCAAGAAAAATTAAAAGTGAATCAACTTATAACGAGTATCAAAGCTTCTGTTGAAGCTGGAGACTCAAGAGACTATATTGAGGGGTATGTGAAAGAATTACCTGATGATTCTGTGACAGCAGAGCAAATAAAAAATCTCAACAATACTCTCAATCCAAAAGGATATAATGTTGTAGATAAAACTCCTGGTTATGCGTTAGAGGATTATGATGTTAATGGCAAGAAAACAGAACAAATTATTGCAAGCATTAAATGAGCTGTTGAAGCTGGAGACTCAAGAGACTATATTGAGGGGTATGTGAAAGAATTACC